>JBLNEJ010000274.1:0-3144 GCA_050262535.1 Clostridia bacterium | reverse complement strand
TCCGGCGGCAATCTGCTGCTCGTTGACAAGCTCCATCCCGAATCGCCCCTCTCCTATTGGCTATCCTTTCAGTGCTTCCTCAATGGCTTGCTTCGTGATTTTCCAGTGGGATGTATGCCATTTTACCTCACCGCCGTCAAACAGAAAAACTTGCGGTGACTCATGCTTCACGCCAAAGCGGCTTTCCACTTCGCTAGAAACAGGACGGTCTTCCCGGACAAGGATGACGCTCGCCGGAATATCGGTATCCGCCAAAAAGGACTGAAATTCATCATAGGCAGCCGTGCTGATCGGGCATACCGTGCTGTGCTTGAACAGCAAACGCTTTCCTTCCTGTTGGACAAACTGGTTCAGTTCTTCAATGCTATGTAGGTGATTCATCAAGATGCTCCTTTCAACTGGTAGGTCGTTTCCCTCACTATAGCGCAAAACATGGTCTCCACGCTAGCGAAAAAGACGCCTGCAGCATACGGCGTCCTTTTTCACAGCACAACACTACGCGATTTGTACCAGCCGTTGTCTGATTTCCGTCATCCAACGTTCATCGCCCAGCGATTGAGCCAGCAGGAACATATCGAGTAGTTCATTGATTCGGTTTTCTACAACTATTTTGACAGCGTTTTCCTCATTTGCTTCACAGTCATGAAGCAACAGGTGCGAGAGCTCGGATAATTGCTCAAATTCGATATCCTGCCGCACTGGCGCTGGACCCAATTCCTTCATCACCTGTTTCAACTCTTCCTTGATCACCTCAACCACCTGTGAGTGTGAGCAATGCTCATCATCGCATACATGCACCGGCACGTTGTGAATCTTTACGCGGTTGCGGTACACCACGTTGCGCAGCTTGATGCTCATCTTGTTCCCACAGCGGCTGCATAACTTCGGCATGAATGATTTCACCCCAATTCTTCGCTGTTCATTCTTTAATCCTACTGGATTTCCCCCAAAAATGCTTGTGGTACATGGTGGATAGCATGCCAGAAAACGAAAAACCCCTGCTCTCTTATGAGGACAGGGGCTTGCGGTACGGCTTACATGTAGACCGCGTTGACCTTTTCGCAATCCGGACAAACCGCGACCTTTCCAGAATGTCCGAGTTCATCCTCCACCCGGTAGCCGCGAATCTTGTCCGAGTAGCAGAACAGGCACTCGGTCTTGAAGTCCATATCGTACTGTGCTTTCCAGACGATTGCCTTGAAATCCTCGCCGACACTGATCGTAATCGATACGTGGGGCGTGTCCTGGGGTATCGTAAACGCTTTGCGCATTACTGTGTCATCCTTTCGTCTTGCTTTGTCTTTTCGTATCCTTTAGCTTTTCCAAGTTTTTTGAATCATATACCACAACAATTTCGAAAAATAGGCATTTGCCGTTACGTCTGTTTGCCTATTGCCATATGTTATGGATGTAAGCGGCTAGAGACCAAAAAACAAGGAGGACTTCAATTATGAGCAGTATTTTCAATGGCGGCTTGGATTGCTTCACACTGATCCTCGTTCTGTTCATTCTGTTGGTTATCGTCGGGTGCTCAGGAGATTGCTAACGGCATTGTCATGCGGAAACTCACACTTCACAATATAAGGAGGATGTTCACATGGGAGGTATCTTCGGTAACAACAGCTTTGCTTTAATTCTTGTTCTGTTCATTTTGCTCGTCATTGTAGGCTGCTCGGATTGCAACTAACCGGATGAAAAAAGGCTGGCGCAAGCGCTAGTCTTTTTTCTTTGAATTTGTGTACAATAAGAAGGATGAAAGGGAAAGTGAGGAAAACAGCAATGAGAGATTCTCGTTTGAACCAATTGGCCACTAATCTGGTCAACTACTCCACCCGTGTGCAACCGGGGGAAAACGTGCTGATTTATGCAATCGGCAGTGTGCCTGAGCTGGTAAAGGCCGTCATTGCCGAAGTATACAAGGCGGGTGGCAACCCGTATGTACAGCTGATCGACCAATCGATCCAGCGTGAACTGCTGTTTCAATGCAACGAAGAGCAGCTTGGCATCATGCGCGAGTCAGATGTGGCATTCATGAAAAAAATGGACTGTTACATCGGAATTCGCAGCGGTGACAACATCAATGAGCTTTCCGACGTGCCAAGCGATAAGATGAGCCTGCACAGCAGACTGCTGATGCGCCCTGTCCTGGATGTTCGCGTGCCAGAGACAAAATGGGTGATTCTCCGCTATCCGAATGCCTCCATGGCCCAATTGGCGCAGATGAGCACGGATGCGTTTGAGGATTTTTATTTCAAGGTGTGCAATCTCGATTACAGCAAAATGTCCAAAGCGATGGACAATCTGGTGGCACTGATGGAAAAAACCGATCAGGTGCACATCACCGGTCCCGGAACCGACTTGACCTTCTCCATCAAAGGCATTCCAGCCATCAAATGCGCGGGCAGCCACAACATCCCGGACGGGGAAGTGTTTACCGCTCCGGTCAAGGATTCGGTCAACGGTGTCATTACATATAACACGCCTTCCCCTTACCAAGGCTATACGTATGAAAACGTAAAATTGACGTTCCGTGACGGGAAAATCATCGAGGCGACTGCAAACGACACAGAGCGGATCAACAAAGTATTTGACACAGACGAAGGGGCACGCTATGTCGGCGAATTCGCCATTGGGGTCAACCCGTTCATCCAAAATCCGATGAAGGATATTTTGTTTGATGAAAAAATTGACGGCAGCTTCCATTTTACCCCCGGCCAAAGCTACGATGAGGCGCCGAACGGAAACAAATCGTCCGTCCATTGGGATCTCGTCAATATCCAGCGACCTGAGTGGGGCGGTGGCGAAATCCACTTTGACGGAAAGCTGATTCGCAAGGACGGCCGCTTCGTTCTGCCTGAGCTCGAGTGTCTGAACCCGGAAAACCTGAAATAAGAAAAAAGAACGCAGGAGTGAACAGCTCCTGCGTTCTTTTGTTTTGTTCTATACCTCAACCGCTGCTGCTTGATTCAGCAAGCGCTGTTTGCTTTCCTCAAGGAAACGTACGGTGCTTTCAATATAGTGAAGGGAGTAATCCCAGGAAAATTTCTGAAATTCATCCATTTCTGCCGTCAGCTTGGTGTACGATTTTTGCGTTTGCGCCAGCAATTCCTTCTGGTGCTGCAAGCAAGCTTGATATAGCATTTC
>JBLNEJ010000273.1:0-7059 GCA_050262535.1 Clostridia bacterium | reverse complement strand
GAGGACATCCTACGGGAGATGGGGGCCAAGGTGATTGACGCCACCAAAGAGCTTGGCCCGTATGATATTACCCCCTACCAGTCCACCCACAATACCGGCGGGGTCATCATGGGAAGCAGTCCGGACACTTCTGCCGTCAACAACTGGTCGCAAATGTGGGACGTGGAAAATGTTTTTGTAGTCGGCGCCTCCTCCTTCCCGCAAAACAGCGGCTACAACCCGACCGGAACGGTAGGGGCACTCGCCTATCGGGCGGCAGAAGGGATTCTGAAGTATCACAAGAGCGGCGGCGGAATGGTAACGTAACATTGTCATCCTCTATCGAAAACAGGCGACCCTTGGCGGATCGCCTGTTTTCGATGGATTGCGCAGTCTACTCCAGTGTCAATACGACCCGACCGTTGATTTGTCCATTTGATCATCTGGTCGAATACGTCATTGATTTTTTCCAACGGCTGGGTCTCAATAATCGCCTTCACTTTGCCTTGTGCCGCAAAATCACGCGCTTCCTGCAAATCTTTTCGCGTTCCCACGATCGAGACCTTCACCGGTACCCCGCCGCGAGCTGTTAAGCCGCAAATTGAACATCATCAAGCGCACCATTCGCTATATTTTGAATGAAAAATGAGGTAGTATGGAAACGGACCAGATTTTCCCAAACGATAAGGAGGACTGTTCACGATGGATGCTCGCGATCTGCAAAACCAGTATGACATGGTCAGAGGCAACACCTTGGCGTATGCCAAGCATTTCCCCCCCGAAATGACCAGGATTGTTCCGGATGGTTTCAACAACAATATTCTTTGGAACCTGGGGCATATCCTGACCGTGCAGGAGATGCTGCTGTTTTTCACGAAGGAGCCTGAACACCTTCCTCAAAGCTACCTTTCCTTGTTTGGAAAAGATACAAAACCGGCCGACTGGCCAGATGACGTTCCTTCTGTTGAAGTCATTGTTCAGCATCTCGAAGAGCAAATTGGCCGAATCAAGGACCATTTCTTCAACCGTTTGGACGAAAATTTGCCGCAACCTTTTAAAATGCGCGGGAAGGAAATTAGCACGTACGGCGAAATGATTATGTTCTCGCTGTATCATGAAGGCATGCATACCGGTTATATGATGGCGTTAAAGCGCGCGCTTGAGAAGCAAGCGAAATAGTTATTCCCCAAACACCTGATGGACGCTGCCGCCATCAGGTGTTCTTCTCTTTCATGAACAACTTGAGCTGTATCATGTGGTTGGCACCTCCCCGATTCTTGCAGGCATACTCAACACCAATTTTTACGGATAAGCGTGCTCCCTCATGGGGCAAACTGAATGAAGATGGTCAGCGATTGCGCAAGGAGTGATTGCAACTGTGATACCGGAGAAAATTCATCAGCTTTTGCATGAATTGCGGATAATCGGAGGGGGACACGAAGTGTACGAATCAGGCGATGACCGACAGATGCTGCATAACCTTCTGGCCGCAAGGGGTGTATCGTTCTCAGAGAGCTCCGATACGGATTGGACTATCGTGGAGCGAATGCTAACGGACGAGAAGAATCGGATGAAAAAAGAGATGGATGATTATTATCGGGCGTTTCTTTGGTAGCCCTGACTATCGTGCCGAATTGTTTTTACAGACCTTAACATGGAATCAGGCCCAAGCTCTGTACTAATGAACTGGGCCTCTTTTTATAAATGAGCCTGTGCAACGGAGAGAGAGGAACTGAACTATGAAACAATTTCAAAAACGGTACCTTGGTTAAAATCTGCCACCTTCATCGATCCATAAACCCCTAAAAATAGTCTGGTTTGATCCAGATTGGTTCCCAAACTAACATAATAAGCTGATCGAGTTCCAAAATTATAATCGGTTTCAATAACACTAAAATCATTCAGTTTACAAGCTGGTTGTACCCTGGTATAAGCTAAAACCCCTCTAACGGGAGGGTTAGATCCTTCATTCCTGGCAAGATCGGTAAACACAACGCTTCCCGTTAACTCGGGAATTCCATTCCCCATATAGGGCTGAACTCCTGTAAGTGCCGTTCCACCAAACTTATCTGGCCTTGGGTCTTTATGAAAATAACTCGTTACAGGCAAAAGTCGCCTTACGGAAGTTTTGACTGCTTCATCGTAATAAGCAATTGTTTTCTCATCCAATGTTGGATTTGCAGAGCAGCCCTTTATTATCGAAGTAGGAAAAGCACCTTCCCAGCCTCTCCAGCCAAAGTTAATGAATCCTTCTTGATCAGGTTCAACATTCATTAAAGAAGCTTGAACAAGCTGGGTAACCGGTATTGGTTTATGCTGGACGAATGAAAAAATCGACTCTACCAAATCCTGTCCGACAATCCCAACGTATTTGATAAACTGATTGTAGAACTTTTGAAATGAAATGCCTGGAATATTGCGAACCCCTTTGGCCATTACCGTAAGCGTCTCCTGAATCGATGCGGGGAGTTCATCAAAACGTGTGACTACGGGTGGATTAGAGATAAGTGTGTTCTTCCCTACATCAATTTCAATAATTTTGCCGGCGATTTCCATATCATCCTGACTTAAATGAAAGGGATCGTAGCCTGATCCGCCATCTCCGGTTGTTAAAACAAGTTTTCCTGTTTCAGGTGAAAAATGTAAGCTATTGACACCATTATGATTCAAAAATGGCCTTCTTATGGTAAGTAATGTCCGGCGTTTTTGAGTTTGACCATTTGCTTGTAGAATCCATTCTTCAACGGTATCAATATGATCATATTGAATTTCTCTATTTATCCACTTTAGGTTTAAGGTTTTCGGATCACACGGATTAGGCTTAAAAGATTCAAAAGCACCTGGAAGGGCACCCGGTCCTTGTGTTCCAGCTAATGAAAAATGAAGATAGAAAAGACCGTTATAATAAAAATTCGGATGAAACGCAAGCCCAAGCAACCCCCGTTCATCATAGCCACCACTAGAGGTACCTAATTTTATGATTCGCGCTCTAATATCTAAAAAAGTCATTATCACTCCGTCTCGTATGGTAAAAATCTCTCCTACCTGTGTTGCGACAAATACACTTTCTTTTGAATCACCAGGAAGTACAGCCGTTTTCAGAACAGTGGGCATATTTATCTTACTTACAATGGGCCGTAAACGAACCTTAACCTTTCTCAACTACCGTTAGCCCTCCCTTCTCCTGTTTCCTTTTTAAGGAATATGATTGGAACTGAGCCCTTAGTACCAGTCACATTCTTAAACGGAGCTACCCCCATTGCTTCTTGCCAACAAATAATCCTTTCCAATCAAACGCGAAAAACCGGACGCCAGCACTAGCCAGCATCCGGTTTTTGTCATAATTAAATGAATTAAGCCTTAATCGTAATCGTTTTCGTCGCCGTGAAGAATTCCATCGCTGCCCGCCCTTGCTCACGGGAATGGGAGCTGGATTCCTTCATGCCGCCGAATGGCGCTTGCAGCTCAACGCCGGAGCTTTCGCCATTGACGCGGAGCATACCCGCATCCATTTCATGGATGTAGGTCATCACTTCATCGAGCTTCGTCGTGAAGATCGATGCGCTCAATCCGTAACGGGCATCGTTGGCCATAACCAACGCTTGTTCCATCGAATCGGCTTTCATCAATGCCAGTACAGGACCGAAAATTTCTTCCTGCGCCAAAGACATGGATGGATCTACATTTTCAAACAAGGTAGGCTCAACATAGAAGCCGTGCGCCATTTCGCCTTCTGTCAAACGATTTCCGCCAAAGATCAGGGATGCGCCTTCTGCTTTCCCTTTTTCAATTGCAGCCAGGACGTTTTTCAGTTGGTTTTCAGATGCAACCGGTCCCATGTAGGTGTCCGCTTCAAGTCCGTTTGCTACCTTGATTTTTTTCAGCTTTTCCAGTACCTTTTCACGGAACTCGTCATATACATCCTTGACGACGATACAGCGGCTGGTTGCCGTGCATTTTTGTCCGCTGGATTTCATGCTGCCCGATACCGTCAGCTCTGCTGCCAGATCAAGGTCGGCATGCTTGGAGACGATAACCGGGTTCTTGCCCCCCATCTCCAATTGGTACTTCGCGCCACGAGCCAGCACCTTCATCGCAATCTGCTTGCCGACTTCATTGGAGCCGGTGAAGCTGATTGCTTTTACATCAGGGTGATCGCACAGCACATTACCGATGAGCGAGCCTGAACCGCTGACCAGGTTGATCACGCCGTCCGGAATTCCTGCTTCCACGAAGCATTCCACCACTTTGGCAGCGGTAACGGTTGTTTCCAGAGCCGCTTTCATGACGACGGTGTTCCCGTAAATCAGAGCGGGTGCCATTTTCCAGATCGGAATGGCGACCGGGAAGTTCCACGGATTGATCAGACCAACAACACCGAGCGGCACACGGCTTGTGAACAGCAGCGCTTCCGCATCAGATGAAGGAATGACATCTCCGTTCGCACGCTGACCTTCCCCTGCATAGTAGCGGAGAATCGCAACGCCACGCAACGTTTCGCCGATCGATTCCGCCAACGTTTTCCCCATTTCACGGGTCATCGTCTCACCGATTTCTTGTGCACGTCGCTCCATAATGTCGGCAGCCTTGCGCAAATATTCTCCGCGCGCCGTGCCCGACAGCTTGCGCCAGGTAGCAAAAGCTTGTTTGGCGGATTGAACTGCTGCTTCTACCTCACCTGCGACGGACATCTGCACATAGCCTACAATATCGCGTGTATCAGCCGGATTGGTGCTCGCATGTACCTTGCCGGAAGCGGATTCGACCCAACGACCGTTAATCAGATTTTTGTATACCGTGCCCGTTTGCACTGTCACTTCTCTTCACCTCATGTTAGGAAATCGCTTGCTTTAAATGCTGTTGTTCTGGGAGCTGTTCGACGATCGCCTTGCCGATCTCAATCGACGCGGTCGCGGCCGGTGATGGTGCATTGCAAACATGTACGCTGCTGATTCCAGGGATGATGTGGAAGTCATCCACAAGCCCTCCGTCCGGCTTCAACGCTTGCGCACGCACGCCTGCATGCGCTGGAATCAAATCGTCGCTTTGAATTTCCGGAATCAGTTCTTGCAAGCTTTTCACGAAAGCTGCTTTGCTGAAGGAGCGAATGTACTCCTGCATGCCTTCCTTCCAGAACTTCCCTGCCAGTTTCCACAAGCCAGGGAACATCAACGATTCCGTCAAGTCGCGCAGATCAATATCCGTTTTCTTGTAGCCCTCACGCTTGAAGCTGAGTACAGCATTCGGCCCAGCATCCACACCGCCGCCAATCATACGGGTAAAGTGAACGCCAAGGAACGGGAAGCTCGGATTCGGCACCGGATAGATAAGGTTTTTGACCAGATAACGCTTCTCCGGCTTTAACACATAATATTCGCCACGGAAAGGAAGAATTTGCAAATCCGTCTTGGCACCTGCCAGCTTGGCGACGCGGTCGCTGTGAAGCCCGGCACAGTTGATCAGGAATTTCGCCTTGAACGACCCGTTGTTCGTATCAATGGCGACTTCTCCCTTCGACTCATGAATGCCCTCAACCTTTGTGTTAAGACGCAGATCGCCGCCTTGCTTGGCGACAATCTTGGCGAAGGTTTCCGTCACTTGCTTGTAGTTGACGATACCCGCCATCGGGACACGAATGGCACCAAGCCCATTCACATGTGGCTCGATTTCTTTTAATTCCGATTCACCGATTTTGGTAATTGCCAGCTCGTTTGCCAAGCCGCGCTTGTACAGATTTTCCATCAGCGGGAGCTCTGACTCTTTCGTTGCAACAATAACTTTCCCACAAATGTCATGCTCGATGTCGTTCTCTTGACAGAACTGCACCATCGATTGGCTACCTGCACGTGCAAATTTGGCCTTGAAGCTGCCTGGTGTGTAGTAGATACCGGAGTGGATCACACCGCTGTTATGGCCGGTCTGATGCTTGGCCCAGCTATCTTCTTTTTCCAGTACCAGAATGCGTGCGTTGGGATATCGTTTCCCCAGTGCCATCGCGGTTGAGAGGCCGACAATCCCTCCCCCCACAATTGCAAAATCATACATTTCCGTCACCTGCTTCCCCCCCTGCGCATCGGCAGGGGGATTTGTGTCTTAGAAGTTAAAATTTATTTCGCAAAAACGCCACGTTGTCTCATCAATTCACGGAACAAATTCGGGTTTTTCTCAAATGCGGCACGTCCATGGAGCCAGAAGGTGTTGTTCAGCATGACCAGATCGCCAACTGGAAGTTTCAGTGCAAGCGTGCTCGGGCTGTTTTCCATGGATTCGGACAGTTCTTTCAGGTAAATCGATTGCTCGACTGTTTCTGGACAAACGAACTGGTCGATGAAGCAGATGCAAGTGCCGTTGTTTTGTTGGAAGAAGGTAGGACGATTAATCGTTTCCACCACATTTTTACTTGCAGGTGCTTTGTAGGTGAAGTGGTGTCCTGCCAGTGGATGCGAGCTGAATTTCTCAAGATCTTCCCAGTCGTCCAAGTGCAACAGGCGAGATTCACCGCCAACTGCGTTTTCCTCTTGCATTTTCATCATCAACAGCCAATCGGTTGGCTCATCGACGAATGTACCATCTGTGTGCAAGGTGAACAAGCGATACGCTTGACGCAGGTAGGAGTCGCTGTTATCAGTATCTTTTACGGTAAAGCGAGCAAAGTACGTTCCTGTCATCGCATCAAAGTTGGATGAACCGATGAGATGGGTAATCGCCGTTGCGTACAATACGTATTTTTCGGTATCGGTTGTTTGGCCTTGTACCCCGATGGTGAAGCCGCCTGTTTCACGCTCATGCAGGATGCCGCGGACAGCATCTTGGAAAGATTGGCCCAAGATCTCACGCAATTTGCCTGCCACCACATAACGCATGAATGGCACATAGATCAAACGCTGGGAATCGACATCCGGGAATGCATTGAACAGGTCTTGAATTGCTTGGTTCGACACTTCAATGTGGTACATCCGGGAGCTTTGTGGATGCGGTTTCACTTCAAAGTTTGCTTGCTTTTGAACGTACTTCTTTGCATGGGTTTCTTTTACTGTCGTCATCGTTTTTTCCCTCCGATTAGATAGATGAATGATGTCT
>JBLNEJ010000272.1:0-4053 GCA_050262535.1 Clostridia bacterium | reverse complement strand
CTTTTCAAGCGTTTCCGTAATGTCGACCCGGTTCGGATACTGATTGGTGATGAGCAGCACGAGCTGTCCGCTGAACAGCTTGGACAAATGATGCAAACCGTAGCCCTGCATCAGCTTCTGGACGCTCTTTAGAAGCTGTGTCTCCAGCTTGTCGATGTTGGTGATCTCCTGAAACCCATCGATCCCAAGGATTGCCACACACGTATCGTGCGTTCCGATCGGATAGCCGAGCGCTTCACCTTTGGAGTAGACGGTCATATCATCCTTGAACGAATCGGTCAGCAGCAGTTCGAGATAATCAGCCCGCATCTTCCGTTCCTTCTCCTCAAGGCTGGACAATTTGAGAAATTCCAGCGCGCACATCGTAGAGGTATGGTGAACGGCGATTTCCTCGAATTCATTGATGTTCTCAGATTTAGCGACCGTTATGTAGCCATAAATATGATCCTTCGCCTTGATTGGGGCTACCAGCATATGGCACGTATCGGTTTCGATCGTTTTGGAGAGCACCATGCCACTGTCGAAATCGTCCTTCAACCGGACAATCGCATCTCGAATGAGGTTGTCGGGAAGATCAACGGGCTGCTCCTTGCTGATAATGTCACAAAGAACATTCATGCTCGTATCGACAATCTGGATTTTGCCTCCGATCAGATTGCTGACGACGTTGCAGATCGACCTGATCCCTTCATTTTTCAAGGCGATATCCGTGAATGTTTTGTATAATTCCTCGGAAAATTGAATCTTTTCAAACTGCTTGTTTAATATATACTTGTGCACGTACCGGGTAATTTCGGAAAACGAGAGATTGCGAGGGATCTCGATAATCGGAAATCGGCAGCGGTCTCCCTCTCTTAGAATCTCTTCCGGTATTTCCTCCAGGTAGTAACCGGTCTGGATGATGATGCCGGACAGCCCTTGCTCGGCAAGGCTGTTGATCAGATTGTGCTTCATATCGCCGTTGACAGAAAGATCAAAGGCAGTTGTCAGCAGTAGCTCTTCGGGTTCCAGCTGTTTGGTTTCATTCAGCAGCTCCAGCATGGTCACCCAGCGGACGTGCCTGATCTCCCCTTCCTTGCCCGCAACGTACTTGGCATCTTGAAACACCGGGAGACCGAGGATCTCTTTTACAGTTATCGACATCGAAGATGATCACTCCCTTCTATTCTCTCATTTGGGCAATGATAGGTATATTATAAGAAGAAAACTCATGCATCGGGTTATCCATTTGCACAATTGCTGTACCTTTATTTTATCCAAGAGGTGAGTGCGGTTGAAAACAGAGCGAATTTTGATCATTGGGGCCGGGCACGGCGGGTATACAGCAGCGGCTGACCTGCTATTGGCCGGTTTTCAGGTAAGCATGTACGAACTGCCGGAGTACCAGCGCAATTTGTTTCCGATGATCGAATCGGGACGGATCAAGCTGACAGGCGAAAAGCAGGGATTCGTCACGATTCCCCGGATTGAGGCCCAGCTTGATCAGGCCATGAGGCAGGCAGAACTGATTCTGATCATGACCCACGCCCAGGCGCATGCGCGCATTGCCGAGCTGATGGCCCCGCATGTTCGACAGGAACAGGCAATCGTGCTCGTTCCCGGCTATACAGGAGGGGCGTTATGCTTCGAGCAGATTTTTAACAGGCTGGGGGTGAAGAAGGGCTACTTGTTGGCAGAAACCAACACCCTTCCTTACGCCAGCCGCAAAATAACCGATGAGTCCGCGGTTCATATGAAACTGTATTTGAAAAAGGTCCTGCTTTCGGTGTTCCCTGCCAAATTCAATACGGCGTTTCTACCAGTATTTCGCCGCCTTTATCCAAATGCACAGCTGGTCGAAAATGTGCTGGAGACCGGGTTTAACAACGGGAATCCAGTTCTGAACGTTGCCCCTGTTGTGCTGAATGCAGGACGGATTGAATATGCAAAGGGTGAGTACTACCACTTTCAGGAGGGGGTTTCGCCTGCGGTTGCCCGTGTGCTTGAGCAGGTGGATGAGGAGCGTGTTCTGCTTGGACGTGAGCTGGGGATCAAGACCATTCCCTATCTGGAGCGTGTTATCGAGACAGGCTACGTGCTGACGAATGAAAATTGGTACGAGATGATCTCGACCAGTCCCCATCTTTCAGCGAAGGGACCGGACTCGCTTGCACATCGCTATTTGACGGAGGATGTGCCGTTTGGCCTCGTGCCTTGGTACGATTTTGCCCAGGAACGCAATGTGAGGCTGCCGTTGATGGCATCGCTGATCCAGCTTGCTTCGGCGCTGACGGGAGTGGATTACTTTCAGGAGGGAAGAAAGGTTGCCGACATGGGGCTTGTCGGCATGGATTCCGTCAGCATTCGAGACTACTTATATTCGGGCGAACGGTAAACAGGTTTATCCAAGTGTACAAAAAACAACCCGTAATTTTAGTGGATTGTTTATGGTTGCATAAATCTGAATCTTTTATACTTTACACAAAATCTAGCTGAAAAGGGTTGATAACGATGAAAAAAATCCTGTTCCTGCTTGTTGCTTCACTATTGACAGTTACTTCGGTCGGATGTTCCGGCGGCTCCAAGGAGGCGGGCGGACAAGCTGCCGCCAATACGCTTGAAAAAATCAAACAGCGTGGAAACCTTACCATGGCGATGGGAGGAAAATACCCTCCTTTCAACTACAAGAACAAGCAAAATGAGTTAGACGGCTTTGATATGGATATTGCCAAAGAGATTGCCAAGCGTCTCGGAGTTGAGGCGAAAGCGGTGACAACCGAGTGGGATGGCATCATTGCAGGACTGTTGACAAGCAAGTATGACATCATTTTGGGAAGCATGGCGATTACCGAGGAGCGCAAGCAGAAGGTCGATTTCGTCCACTACTACACATCGGGGGCAAGCATCGTCGCACCTTCCGATTCACCTGCGAAAGGACCAGAGGATTTGAAGGGGGTTACCGTCGGCGTTGGCATGGGAACCACGTATGAGAAGAAAGCGCGTGAGTTCGGCGCAGATGTCAAAACGTATGCCACCAGTGTGGACGCGTTTACGGACATGGTTAACGGACGGGTGCAGGCGGTTATTACGGATAAGCTGATCGCCTCCAACAACATCAAGGAAAAGAACCTGCCGTTCAAGCTGGTCGGTGAGCCGCTTTATGAAGAAAAGTGCGGCATTGCGATTCGGAAGGATGACCCGGAGCTGAAAGCAGCGATCGAGAAAGCACTGGAAGATATGCGTCAGGATGGAACGTACACCACCATCAGCGAAAAATGGTTTGGCATGGACATCCGGTAAGCGTGTGGCCATACAGCCTGCTGAACGTGCGCTGCTACAAGACCATCATAGATACGGGGGCTTGAGATGAAACTTGATTTTTCACTGGTTTATGACTACATTCCCTTTTTGCTTGAAGCATCCGTTCTAACCATCGAAATCTCCATCCTGTCGATTATCGTCAGTATCATTTTTGGTCTGATCATCGCCATGATGAAGATTTCCCGCTTCAAGGTGCTGAACAAATTGGCTCAATATTACATCAACTTTATCCGGGGAACCCCTTTGCTCGCACAGCTCTATCTTGTGTATTTCGGCTTGCCGCAGATGGGGATCGAGTTAAATGAATTCGTCTCATCGATCATCGGCTTGGGGCTGAATGGAGGGGCATATGTTGCGGAGATTTTTCGCGGCAGCATCATGGCGATTCCCAATGGACAGATGGAGGCCGCTCGTTCGCTCGGGATGAGCTATCCGGTGGCGATGCGCAAGGTCATTTTGCCACAGGCATTTCGTTTTAGCCTGCCGCCGCTCGGCAATCAGTTTATCATCATTCTAAAGGATTCCTCGCTGTGCTCCGTCATTACGGCCGAGGAGCTGATGCATAACACAACCCGGTTTGCCAGCGTCAACTTTGCCTATCTGGAATTCTTTATCGTTGCTTCCCTGATTTATTACGTCATGACCTACACGATCGCCAAGCTGATCGGCCGAATGGAAAAACGCTTATCTGTCAGTGAAAGGAGCAGTCAGGTGTGAAGCAAACAGAAACAGGACAACCACTGATCCGCGTGC
>JBLNEJ010000271.1:0-7351 GCA_050262535.1 Clostridia bacterium | reverse complement strand
GCTTCGGCACGACTGGTCTTTTTCACGATCATCGGCGCTTCCATGACGTTTTCGATGACCGTCTTGTGCGGGAACAAATTGAAATGCTGGAACACCATGCCCACCGTTTGACGCACCTTGGTCAGATCGTCTTTCTTAGGGTCGATGTTTTTCCCCTCAATGATGATATCCCCGCCGTTCTTCATCTCCAGAAAGTTGATGCAGCGGATCAATGTGCTTTTTCCTGAGCCGCTGGCCCCGATTAGCACGACAACCTCGCCCTTCTTCACGGTAAGGCTGATGTCTTTCAACACTTCCACTTGGCCAAAGCTCTTTTTCAAATTTTGTACGCGGATCATTTCCTGCTTTGCGCTCATTCTTTCTCCCTCTTTCCTACGAATCGCCTTTAGCCATGCGCCGTTCCAGTCTGTTCACGATATAGGTGAAAATCATGACGATGACCAGATAGTACAGGGCGACGATCAGGAAATAGGTCATTTCGTCAAACGTTTCGGCCGACATGCGGCGAGCCAACGAAAACAGCTCATCCATTGCGATAAAGGCGGCGAGCGAAGATTCTTTCAACGACAGGATAAACTGGTTGCCTAGCGGCGGAATCGAACGTTTCAGCGCCTGTGGCAAAATGATCCGGCGCATCGTCTCAGCGCGGGTCATCCCAAGCGATAAGCCCGCTTCCATCTGTCCCTTGTCGATCGATTGGATGGCTCCACGGAAAATTTCGGCGATGTAGGCACCGCTGTGGATGGCTAGGGCAAGCGTTGCTGACCAGAATTGACCGAGGTCAATCATTTTGTAGAAACCGAAATAAAGAACGAAGATTTGCACGATCAGAGGTGTACCACGGATCAGGGTGATATAGGCGTTGGCCAAAAGCTTGCCGCCGGGAATGGAGGAAACTTTCAGCAATGCGATGAACAAACCGATAATTGTACCTACGATCACGGACGCGAGGGTCAATTCAAACGTAAGCAAAAGCGGCTTGATAAAAAACGGGTATGTGCGGAACAGTTCTTCTAACAGATGTGAGATGCTGGGCATTCGCGCCACTCCTCGCTGAAATGGAATGCACCTACCAAACCTTTGCAAACGATCAAAGGCTTGGTAGGCAGGAAGTCAAACTATTCTTTTTTGCTGATGTCGCGCTTGAAGTATTTCTCGCTCAGTTTCACGTAGGTACCGTCTTCGTGCATTGCTTTCAGTGCTTCATTGATCTTGTTCAACAGTTCAGTGTTGCCTTTGCGAACGGCGATACCGTGCTGTACTTCGGAGAGGGCAGCACCGCTTTTCTTGATTTTCAGGCCGGCGTCATTGATCGCGATTTCCCCTACGACGCTGTCGGTGATGACCACGTCATGTTTGCCTTGCTCCAGCGCGCGCAGAGCGGTTACGTCACTGTCGTATGTTTTGATGTTGTCGGTATATTGACGTGCCATCTTTTCGTGGGTTGTACCGAGTGCAACCGCTACTTCCTTGCCTTTCATCTCTTCCAGCGAGGTGATGTTGCCATCCGGACGGGTAAACAGTTGGCCGCCGGAGAGGTAGTACGGATCGGCGAAGTCAACTTGCTGCTTGCGTTCCTCGGTGATGGCGTGGCTGGCAATGGCAGCGTCATAGCGACCTTCCTTCACACCCGCGATGATGCCGGAGAACGGAGAGGTAACAGCATTTGCCTTCAGTCCGATTCGCTTGGCAATCTCTTCACCGATCTCGATGTCAAACCCGGTCAGCTGACCGTCTTTGAAGTAGCTGAACGGCTGATATTCGCCGGAAGCAGCATACGTAAACACGCCAGCCTCTTTGGTCATGCTGGATGCGGCAGCTTCTCCAGATGCTGCAGGTTGCGCTGCATTGGAGCCGGAATTGGAAGCAGATTGGCCACAGCCTACGGCCAAAAGTGACATAGACAGCAGCAGTGCCGCTGCGATACCAACGGATTTTTTGATTTTTTTCATGGTTTCTTCCCCCTGTTTTTGTAATCCTGAAAGTATTCGGTGCTATGCTGCGATGATCAATCTTCGCAGCACCACCTCCTTTCATGGTGAAATTTGTTATTCTGCAACCAGCAAATTTTCCGATATGCGAAGCGGTGCATCCGTGCTGTCGAGCACATCCTTCAGGGTGTAGGGATACTGCACTTCCCGCAGGAGAAGGCCTGTCTGCGTCACTTCAATGACTGCCCGCTCCGTAATGATGAGATGCACACATGCTTTTGCGGTTAAAGGATAGGTGCACCGCTTGACGATTTTGGCATTTCCCTGCGGGTCCAGATGGTTCATCAGCACAATCACTTTTTTCGCCCGCTGTGCCAACTCCAGCCCTCCGCCAATCCCGTGAACACGTTCCCCAGGGACGATCCAGTTGGCCAAATCCCCCATGACATCCACCTGCAGTCCGCCAAGGATGGCGACATCCAGCAACCCGCGACGAATCATGCCATAAGCCATGGTGGTGTCAAATATCGAAGCACCGGGCACGATGGTGACTGGTGCACCCCCTGCATTGAACAGATGCGGGTCGTCTTCTCCTTTGATCGGAGTGGGACCGATGCCTAATATTCCATTTACCGAGTGGAACATGACCTGCCAATCTCGCGGGATGAAATCGGCAACCAGCTCGGGAATCCCGATTCCCAGGTTGACCGCCATTCCGGGTTCGATCTCTTTTGCGGCACGGCGCGCAATGATATTGCGTTGCTCTACGTCCGTATCCATGATCCGTCCCTCCCCACGATGTAGTCCACATAGATGCCAGGTGTCACGATCAGCTCAGGGTCAAGCTCACCAACCGGCACGATTTCCTCTACCTCGGCAATTGTAATATCTGCGGCCATAGCTACAAGCGGGTTATTGTTGCGTGCGCTCTTGTCATAGATCAGATTGCCGAACGTATCAGCCGCCTTGGCATAAACAATACCCACGTCGGCGGTGATCGCCGGTTCTATCAGGCAGTTCGCGCCATTAAAGCGAATGATCTGCTTGCCTTCCTCCATGATTGTCCCAAGGCCGATGTCGACAAGCAGTGCGGGAATACCTACGCCGCCAGCCCGAATTTTTTCAGCTAAGATCCCTTGGGGAACAAAGATGACTTCAAGCTCTCCAGCTGTCATCAGTTGACCGGCGTACGGATTGGAGCCGATATGGGAGGTGACCAGCGTTCTGACCAGTCCGGCAGAAATGAGCCTGCCGATGCCAACTGTCGGATATGCCGCATCATTTCCCGTGATTTTCAGATACTTAACGCCCTTTTGCAGGATGCCTTCGATCAAGGTATCGGGTGAACCGATGCCGCCGAAACCGCCATAGAGCAGATGGGTTCCGTCTTTTATAGCCTCCAGGGCTTGTTCTAGCGATACAAGTTTGGTGTACATGGAATGCAATTTACGCTCACTCTTTTTTCGTTAATGGGTACAATCTTTGTATTAAGCAATTGCCGTGCCAATTTGAAGAGCGCTTACAAAATGCAATTTTCGAACAATGCAGTAGAATCGTGTCGAATCGATGTCGATTCGCCATTATTGAGTCGAAAAAGAAACAACGCCATTCTTGGGCTGAGTTGATATCGAATCAGTACCGATCAAAATCGATTCGCTCTTGTTGAAAATTGATTCAGTTTGTACAATAGGAAAAACTCGGAGACATCATGGGAGCGGATTACCGATGGAACACGAAGCGGATATTCTATCACATTTCAAAACAAGGCAGTTCATCGATATCTTCAACGCGCTTGCCGATGGCATCTACATTTCCGATGCGCAGGGGAAAACGCTCTGGGTGAACAAGGCGAGTGAAAATCTGTGTGGCGTCCCAAAAGAGCAATTGATCGGGCGCTATGTGGCGGAACTGGAAGCGATGGGTGTCTTCAACCCTTCTGTTACGCGAATGGTGATGGAAACAGGGAAAACGACGACAACGGTGCAATTGGTCAACAACAAAAGTAGGTTTCTGGTAACCGGCCACATCATTCCGGACGAGCTCGGGTTGCCGGAGCTGATCGTTGCCCATTCCCGCGACATTACAGAAGCCGCCCGCACCAGCTCTCAGCTGGAGGAAACGATCGCGCTATTGAAACGGTATAGCGAAGAGGTTCACGTGATGAAGCGGGAGGTACAGAGCAGCAGCAAGGAAAATCTGATCGGCAGCAGCCGCTCTTTCCTCTCGCTTTTGGAGTTATTGAAAAAGGTGGCGGTCGTCGATACCACAGTACTGATTACGGGAGAAACCGGGGTGGGCAAGACCTTCCTGGCCGAATACATCCACCAGCTGAGCGATCGGTGCAGCCAGCCGTTCGTGCATGTCAACTGCAGCGCCATCCCGGAGTCGCTGATCGAATCGGAGCTTTTTGGCTATCACAAAGGGGCGTTTACCGGGGCGAATCAAACGGGGAAAATCGGCCTGGTCAAAATGGCGGACAAAGGCACGCTGTTTCTCGATGAGATTAGCGAGCTTCCCTTCCATCTACAGTCAAAACTCTTGCTGTTGTTACAAAACAAGACCTTCATGCCGATTGGCGACACGAAAACGTATACTGCCGATGTACGGATTATTGCTGCCACGAACACCAACCTGATGGAGCAAGTCAAGCTGGGCAAATTTCGACATGATCTCTACTATAGACTGAACATCTTACCAATCAATGTCCCCCCGCTGCGCGAACGCAAGGAGGATATTTTTCCATTGCTCTATTTTTATTTGAAAAAGTTCAATACGAAGCATAACGGCCGGCGCCGTTTTACAGCAGAAGTGTTGGATGTGTTGCACCAGTACGACTGGCCAGGCAACGTCCGGGAACTGGAAAATCTGGTAGAGCGGATCGTCATTACCGCCAAGCAGGATGAGTTGCTCGTGTCCGATCTGCCGGAGGAGCTTCGTATGATCAGCGCAATCGATGACAGCCTTTTGATTTTGGGAGGTAATCTCTCGCTAACGGAGCGGATCGAAAAAATAGAAGGAGAACTGATCATACAGGCGCTCAAGCAGCACAAGAGCACGCGTAAAGCCGCCGCAGCACTGGGCATCACGCAGTCGCTGTTAATGCGGCGGGTTAAGAAGTACGGGATTGTGGTCGAGGAAGAAGAGTAACCGGTGTGAGGAAAGTAATGAAAACGTAAGGTTCAAAGAGTTGATGAACCAGCACTTTGGGAGAGCACATACTTAACAGAATCCTGCCATCTTTGCAGGATTTTTTTTATTTGGAAATGGAATCGTTTATGGCAAGTGACGGGAATTTCCCTATGGCACTCGGTGGAACGAGTCTACATAACCATAACAATCCATCGCAGAAGCATAACAGATACGATCCCCGCCACGACCGCCCCCAACAGGCTGCGCGTCTTGATGGCGACGTAAAATGTCGGGAGTGCCGCGAGCAGCTCCACGTTGTTGCCTAAGAGCGCGATGCGGCCATCCTGCATGAACAGCTCCTGCCCGATCAGCGCTGCCATAACGGAGACAGGTACATAATGCAGCCACCGCATGCCCCACTCTGGCAAATGCATTCTACTCAGCACCATCAACGGCAGAACGCGCGGGATAAACGTAACAAGCGCAGAACCCAAAATGACGAGAAGAACATCCAGTCTTACCTCCATTTTTCCATCATCACCCCAATCGTTGACGCTACCAGTGTCGCGACAATGACACCCATGCTGCTTGATGTCATCAGGCTTGTGGCGACTGCAATCACAACGGCGCTGATCGCCACGACAGCATCGCGCACAATTTGGTTTCGGCTCGCCATGGCAAGCACAAGAAGGCCGATAAACATGGCAGGCAAAGCGAAGTCCAGTCCGAACGTCTCCGGATTCGCGATCCATTGTCCAAAAAACGCTCCGGCAATATTGGCGATAAACCAGTTCAAATAGGCGGTAATGTTCAGGCCGTGCATCCATTTTTCACTGATCCGCTTTTTGCGGGCCGTTTCATTAATCGCCACACCGAACGTCTCGTCCGTGAGCAGCGAGCCGATCAGCATGTTCTTGAGCGGCGACAGATGGCGAAAGTAGGGAGAAAGCGCCGCGCTCAACAGCAAATGACGCAGGTTGACGAACAGAATCGTCACGATGATGCTTGTCACCGAGCTGTTCGCAGCCAGCATCCCGGCTGCAATGAACTGCGCTGATCCGGCGTACAGGATCAGGCTGAGCAAGCCGATTTCGACGATGCTCAACCCGGCGGTTTTTTCCACCACTCCTGCTGCAAACCCGATGCTCAGGTAACCCAGCAGCGTCGGAACGCAATCCTTGACCCCTTTTAAAAAGCTGTCCTCTGCCCCATGCTCCTCCAATTCAGTTTCCATCCGGGCATTCTGTATTCCCATAAGCTCCCTCCCCTAGAAGTTATGAATATAACGACTATGAAAAATGCGAAAGAAAATACGGTTCAGCCTATTTGAACCGCTTCCCTGTGACAACACGGAACAGATCGTGTTGATGCTTCCAAAGCCTTTCCGTTTTCTCAGGCCCAAGCTCCTTGATCACTTCCCCGAGCACGATGTCATGGCGGATATATTCGATCGCCACCAGAACAAGCGCAGGGTCCTCCGTTTTGACAGCCCATGCTGCAGCGTTGGGGGAGAAGTAGGCAATTAATACCTCGGCGTAATCCCTGGCAATGATCGTCAACCGGCCGCGCATCCGTTCCTCCACGACCTCCGGAGGCATGTAATCATGATGAAACGTAACGCCCACCTGAAGCTCAGGCTCGCCAAACAGCATGGAAAAGACCGAGATCCCCTCGGCCGCGCGCCTGTCGATGGACTCTTTTACGATTGGCACCTGTGGACCCCAGATGGAAAGCCAGAGTTCCTCCTCGGCCTTCTCGATCATTTCCACCATCTCCGCCCGTACCAGCTCATCGGAATGAATACGGCGAATCACATTGACGTCCTGCTCACTTTCCAGGGCGGTCAAGCTCTTTTCCAGATACAGAAACGATTGCTCGAACGTGTTGCGCTGGCGGCTGATCAATTCCTTCGCCGGCAAAGGAGCGTATGTTACCGGATCGGAAGGGACGATATAGACTGCACCTTTGTCCAGAAGCTTGCCTAGCACCTCGTAAATCATCGAGCGGGGCACCCCGGAACGTTTGCTGATCTCATAGCCGGTGATCGGGGAGTTTTTCAGAAGGCCGACATACGCTTTGCTTTCATATTGGGAAAAACCGAGCTTTTGCAGCTCCCTGTAGATGTCCTCCATACGTACCTCTTTTATAGTAGTTAGTATACTACTTACTATAAAATCGGCATGCCATGATTGTCAATTCCCTTGCATCGTGAAGAAAGAAAAGGAGGTGACCGCCATCGGCACCTCCCGTCTTATTTTTCCGCTGATCCGCGCAACGGTATCTCCTTCAGA
>JBLNEJ010000270.1:0-3215 GCA_050262535.1 Clostridia bacterium | reverse complement strand
CCTCTCAGATTACGTCCAATCTCGAAGAGGCGCGAGAGTTTTGCCAAGCAGATTGGTTTGCACAGCTCAGAAATGTAGTGATACAATTGACGCAGGAAATCAAACAGCGCAGCTCACAAGCGTTGTTTACCATACAAGAACTTTTTTTGAAACATGATAGATTCAAGGAGGAACTGCCCCTCTTTCTGGATTTGCTCATCCTTTGGCTGCGCGATATTCTTTACGTGCAAGCGGGCCGGCAAAAGCATCTGATTAACGGCGACCAGCAGGATGCGCTACAAGGACAAGCTTTGATTTGGACCAAGTTGGAGCTCTTGCGCGGAATCGAGTTGGTCATGGATACAAGAAATCGGATAGAGCGAAACGCCAATCCCCAATTGGCGTTGGAGCGGTTGGTTCTCCGAATCCAGGAGGGATAACCTTGTATGAGGTCGTAGGCGTCCGCTTCAAAAAAGCGGGCAAAATATATTATTTTGACCCTGAACAACTTCCTGTCGAGAAAGAGCAGCATGTCATTGTTGAGACAGCAAGAGGGATCGAGTACGGAAAAGTCGTGATTGGCCGCAAGACGGTGGCAGATACGGACGTTGTGCTGCCGCTGAAAAAAGTTATTCGAATCGCAGACACCAACGATGCACAGCAGGTTGAAGAGAATAAAACGGCGGCAAAAAATGCATTTTCCGTCTGCCAGACAAAGATCAAGGAACACAATTTGGAGATGAAGCTGGTCGATGTGGAGTACACCTTTGACCGGAACAAAATCATCTTCTATTTCACTGCGGACGGGCGAGTAGATTTCCGTGAGCTGGTGAAGGATTTGGCTTCTGTCTTTCGTACGCGCATCGAGCTGCGCCAGATTGGTGTCCGAGATGAAGCGAAAATGCTGGGGGGCATCGGTCCATGTGGCCGGTTGTTATGCTGCTCTACGTTTTTGGGCGATTTCGAGCCGGTTTCCATCAAGATGGCGAAGGACCAGAGCCTGTCGCTCAATCCGGCCAAAATCTCCGGCCTGTGCGGTCGCTTACTGTGTTGCTTGAAGTACGAGAATGACAATTATGAAGGGGCGAAGGATGAGATGCCAGAAATCGGCCTCTCCGTTGGTACGCCAATGGGACTGGGCAAGGTCGTAGGCGTCAACATCCTGGAACATTCGGTACAGGTCGAGCTGTTTGAAGCGGCCCGTGTCATGGAGTTTTCCCTGGACGAAATTACCACCGGATATGCGGTTAGCTAACGAAACGCTTGAAGATCGGTAAGCGGGGATGGGGTGGAGAAGTGGATCGACGTGATATCTTCGTCAAGATGGCGAGTATCGAAGAGCGAATCGGCGCTTTATATAAAGAGATAGGCGAACTGACAGATGTCGTAGTCGCCTTGATCGAAGAAAACGGACAACTGCTTGTACAAAACGAACACCTGCGCAACCGTTTGTATAAACTGGAACCTAATCAACAGCCAGAGGAGGTCCGAAAATCACCAAAAACGGCAGCAACCCAAACGGCCGTGATGGCGAAGAAGCGGAAGGTTGTCGGGGAGGGCTACGACAATTTGGCCCGCCTCTATGCGGAAGGCTTCCATATTTGCAACGTGCATTTTGGCAGCCTGCGCAAGGAAAAGGAAGATTGCCTCTTCTGCCTCTCGCTGCTTAGCGGCGGTTCTCAAAAATAAGCAAACTTGTGCGACCTGACCTTTGTGTAAAGGCAGGTCGTTTTTTCGACGTGCAGCACGGATTTTTATTTTGACTGACAAAAAAGGGGCAGACGAGTAGCGATGGCAGCACAAAGCAAGGTACCGTTGTACGAAACCGAACGAATCGATGATTTGCTGACGCATGAATTGAAAATCATTCAAAGCCACGAAGTCTTCTGCTTTTCCATGGATGCGGTGCTGCTGGCACGCTTTGCGTCCGTCCCGAAACGGGGAAAAGTGGTGGATTTGTGCACCGGAAACGGCGCAATCCCGTTGATCATGAGTACCCGCTCGCCCCATGCGACGTTTGAGTGTGTGGAAATACAGGAACGATTGTACGGGATGGCCAAGCGGAACATGGAGCTGAACGATCTGTCGGACCGCATCCGGCTCCATCATGGCGATGTGAAGGAGGCAGTCGGGATGTTGGGCCATGCAGGCTACGATCTGATCACCTGCAATCCGCCGTACATGCCGGCGACCAGTGGCGAGCAAAACCTGAACGAGCACAAGGCGCTGGCCCGCCATGAAATTTTGCTCAATCTTGAAGACGTTATTCGCGTCAGCAGCCAGCTGGCCAAAAACGGGGGAAAGATCGCGCTTGTCCACCGGGCAACCCGTCTGATCGACATCATAACGCTGATGCGCCAGTACAACGTGGAGCCGAAACGGATGCGGCTCGTTCATCCCCGCCGCGATGCCGAGCCGAACATGGTGCTGATCGAAGGGATCAAGGGGGGCAAGCCGGAGCTGCGCATCCAGCCGCCGTTGATTGTGTACGAGCAAGGAGAGGAATACTGTGAAGAGCTGTACGAAATCTATTACGGAAAGCGAGATTCCCTCGACTAAGGGCCATTTTGTATATATCCTGCGCTGTGCCGACGGATCGCTCTACACCGGCTACACGACAGAACCGTTGCGGCGGCTGCATGAACACCAGCAAGGAAAAGGAGCCAAATATACACGTGGGAGAGGGCCGCTGGAACTCGTCTATTTGGAGGAAGGCAGCGACCGTTCCTGGGGGCAAAGCAGGGAAGAAGCGATCAAGAGGCTGAGTCGCACGAAAAAGGAGCGGCTGATTGAGGGGAGACGACAAGGTGCAGGTTCAGAAAAGCTTTGACAAAGGGCGGCAGGAAGGTAAGCTTTACCTCGTTGCCACGCCGATTGGCAATTTGGACGACATGACTGTCCGGGCGTTGAACACATTGAAGGAAGTTGATGTGATTGCTTGTGAGGATACGAGACAAACGCGCAAGCTGCTGACACATTTTCAAATCGAAAAACGACTGGTCAGCTACCACGAGCATAACAAGGAAGCAAGCGGCAACGGGCTGCTGCAGTGGCTGGAAGAAGGCAAACAGGTGGCACTGGTGAGTGATGCGGGCTTGCCGGCCATCTCTGACCCGGGGGCTGATCTCGTTCGTGATGCAGTTGCCGCGGGGTATGCAGTCATACCGATTCCCGGTGCGAATGCGGCGTTGTCTGCACTCATTGCTTCGGGCTTGCCGACGGACCGGTTTTTGTTT
>JBLNEJ010000269.1:0-3884 GCA_050262535.1 Clostridia bacterium | reverse complement strand
AAGAGGGTTTGGCGCTCTTCGTTGATATGATTGATAATCGTCTCGATATCCTCAATAAAGCCCATGTCCAGCATTTCGTCCGCTTCATCCAGAACCAGCATCGAAACGCTATCGAGCTTGAGTGTTTTGCGACGAAGATGGTCAAGCACACGTCCCGGTGTACCGATGACGACTTGAACTCCCTGCTTGAGCGCGCGAATCTGGTGAGCAATCGACTGACCGCCATAGATCGGCAGTGTTCTTGTTTTTTTATACTTGGCAATGCGGCGCAGTTCACCTGCAACCTGAATGGCCAATTCTCGGGTCGGTGTTAACACGATCGCCTGAATTTTATTGGCGGCCGTCATTTTTTCGATCAGGGGAATCCCGAACGCTGCTGTCTTCCCGGTTCCGGTTTGCGCCTGACCAATCAAGTCTCCGCCTTCCAGAACCTTAGGAATGCAGGCTGCCTGAATTGGAGATGGTTCTTCAAAGCCCATGTCAAAAATCGCTTGCTGTAACGTTTTATGTAAAGCAAAATCTGAAAAAATGGTCATTGCTCGTTCACCTTTCTTTTATGCGTTGCAACGTGTGAGACAATGCAAATTTTGCAGTTCGGCCGATGATTGCTTGACGTCTGCCGGCCAGTTGAATTTGCTTGACAATCGTTGGTTTTCCAGCGACTGCGATGCCGATGTAGACGAGTCCAACCGGTTTCCCTTCGGACGGATCAGGTCCCGCTACGCCGGTTACGGAGACGCCGTGAGTGGTGTTCAGCTTGGTGCGGACATTCTCGGCGAGAAGTCTTGCGGTCTGCTCGCTCACTGCTCCATCCGTATCCAGCACCTCCTGCGGGATGCCCAGCAGCTCATGCTTCGCCTGATTGCTGTAGCAGACAATACTACCGGAAAAGACGGCAGAACTGCCGGGAATCGAGGTCAACAAAGACGCAAGGGTGCCGCCGGTACAGCTTTCGGCAAAGGCGATCGTCTCCTTACGCTCTTTTAATGTTTCATACAGCACTTCATGCAAGGTTGTTTCGCCTGATGCATAAATATACTGACCCAAGCGCTTGCGAATCTCGTCTTCCACCGGAACGATCAGCTTCTCCGCCTCTTCCACGCTTTGTGCCCTAGCCGTAATCCGCAATGTGACTTCAAATTCCTTGGCATACGGGGCGATGGTCGGATTGGATTGTCCATCAATGAGGTCAATCAAACGTTCCTCTAGTGCCGATTCACCAATCCCGAAGAAGCACAGCACGTGGGAGTGGAACACCTGTTTTCCGGGAAACAGACTTGCCAAAAACGGCATGACATAGCTTTCCACCATCGGATAAAGTTCACTTGGCGGACCTGGAAGCAGCACGAAGGTTTTCCCTTCCCGTATGTACCCCATCCCAGGTGCCATCCCGTAATCGTTGGCAAATACGCTTCCACCTTCAAGTACCAGCGCTTGCTTGCGATTGTTTTCCGTCATCGTAATCCCGCGCTGTTCAAAAAACGAAGTGATCCGCGAAATCGCCACTTCGTCCGTAACCAACGATCGCCCCAAATGGGCGGCGACCGTTTCTTTTGTTAAATCATCCTGGGTTGGACCCAATCCACCTGTAAAAATGATCAAATCGGAGCGGGATTCGGCTAATCGAATCGTTGCTGCAAGCCTCTCTGCATTATCTCCCACAACCGAGTGAAAATAAACGTTAACTCCGATTTCAGCAAGTTTTCTCGATAGGTATTGCGCATTCGTGTTCGCAATCTGGCCAAGCAGCAATTCGGTCCCAACAGCAATAATCTCAGCTTTCATCAGACTCATCCCAATCTTTGCGTAAATAGGTTTACACCTGACTAACTGTAGCGGATTACCTTGCGATTTTTGGCAAAATAATCATACCCTGAGTAAATCGTGATGATAACCATCGCCCAGCTAGCAATCGTAGTAAAGGGGAATCCGATGTATTCAAACGGAAAATTCCGGATCATCAGCGGGACGATCGCCACGATTTGTACCCACGTTTTCAACTTGCCAAGCGCACTAGCCGCAATCACCTGACCATCTGCTGCGGCAACCAGGCGCAAGCCGGTCACAGCAAACTCGCGACTGATGATTACGATCGCAATCCATGCTTCCAGACGTTGCATCTGTACCAACGAGATGAGCGCGGCCGATACCAACAGCTTGTCTGCCAGCGGATCAAGGAATTTTCCCAGATTGGTCACGATCTTCCGTTTGCGTGCAATATACCCATCGAGTCCATCCGTACTTGCAGCTACGATGAAAACAAACGCAGCCATCACTTCATTGTACGTGATCGTAAACGTGCCAATTTTAACCGTGCCAAAGTCATATCCAACAAGCAAAAAGAACATGACAACTGGCACCAGGAAAATGCGAACCAGTGTGATGCGGTTGGCAAGATTCACTTACAAAACCTCCCCAGCCAGATCGTATTCGTACGAGTGCGTAATCCTCACTTTCACGATTTTCCCCAAATCGCCCTTGTAACCGGAAACAAACACTTCACCGTCGATCTCAGGTGCATCGTATTGGCTTCTACCGACATAGACGCCACTGCGCCCATCAAAGCGTTCAATCAACACATCGAGCTCCTGACCAACAAAACGCCCGTTACGCTCGGCAGCAATTTCCCGTTGCAATTCCATAATAATGTTGGAGCGTTTCTCCATTGTATCCGCGTCGACTTGGTCAGGCAGACGGGATGCAGGTGTATCGTCTTCTTTGGAATAGGTAAACACACCTAACCGATCAAAACGAATGTCCTTCACAAATTCGCAAAGGTTGACAAAATCCGCTTCCGTTTCACCCGGGAATCCTACAATCAGCGAGGTGCGTACCGCAACGTCGGGAACCTGTGCACGGATTTTCGCCACCAGCTCGCGAATGTCGCGCTGGCGCCCCGGACGGCGCATCCGTTTCAAAATCGCATCTTCCGAATGCTGCAGAGGCATGTCAATATATTTGCATACTTTCGGGTTGGTCGCAAATTCCTCGATCAGCTCATCCGTGAAAAAGCCCGGATATGCATAATGCAGACGAATCCATTGGAGCCCTTCTACTTCTGACAGCTTTCGCAAAAGTTCCGGGAGCATCAGTTTTCCATCATAAAGATCCGTTCCGTAATTCGTCGAATCCTGCGCAATCAGGCTCACCTCGACAACGCCTTGCGAGACGAGATGCTTCGCTTCTTCGAGAATTGACTCGATGGTACGGCTGCGGAAAGCTCCCCGCATCATCGGAATGCTGCAGAACGTACAAGCATTGTCACAGCCTTCCGCAATTTTAATGTATGCGGAGTATGTGCCGGTTTTTACTTTGCGCTTGACGACTTCTTCATAGGTAAAGACTGGATTCCCGACACGTACCGGTCGTTTCCCGTTAAGTGATTCATCAATGATATTCGTAATGGACATGAAATCCCCGGTTCCGACAATTCCGTCCACCTCTGAAATCTCATTGAGAATATCTTCCTTGTAGCGTTGGGTGAGACAGCCTGCTACTACCAGAGACTTTAATTGTCCAGTCTCTTTAAGCTCACCCATTTCCAAAATCTTGTTGACTGACTCTTCCTTGGCTGCATCGATAAAGCCGCATGTGTTGACAATCACCACCGTTGCCTGGGTCGGATCGTCCACCAGTTCATATCCGCGTTCATCGATCAAATGAGCCATCATATCTGAATCCACGAGATTTTTTTCGCAACCGAGTGTTACGATTGCTACCTTCTCTCGTGTCTTTGCTGTTTCCGTCATTTGTTTTCCTCCAATTAGTCACACCTGCCCAGATTACACCTATACAGTATAATATATGGCTATTTGAGTGTCAAAAATAGAAAAAGGCAGGTATTTCCCGCCTTTTCCTTACTGCGCTTGTTTAATTGTAACAGA
>JBLNEJ010000268.1:0-3543 GCA_050262535.1 Clostridia bacterium | reverse complement strand
TGATCCTGCATCGGAATCCTATGTAAAAGGGAAAATCAAAGGCTGTGCGGAAGTCGGAATTCGTTCGGAACTGATCCGTATGGAAAGCACGGTCAGTGAAGCGGAATTGCTCCAGACGATCGAAAAATTGAACCAAAACCCGAACGTTCATGGAATCTTGGTGCAACTCCCATTGCCGAAACAAATTTCCGAAACAGCGGTGATCGATGCGATTCATCCGGACAAGGACGTTGACGGATTTCATCCGATCAGTGTTGGTAACATGCTGATTGGTAATGAGACATTTTTGCCTTGCACTCCACACGGTATCATTGAACTGATCAAACGGACAGGCACCGAGATCGCCGGAAAGCACGCGGTCGTCATCGGGCGCAGCAACATCGTTGGCAAACCTGTCGCCATGCTCTTGCTGCAGGAAAATGCGACGGTGACGATTTGTCACTCGCGTACGCCTGACCTTGCTGCGATCACGCGACAAGCCGATATTCTTGTCGTCGCGGTAGGAAAAGCGCAGATGATCGGCAAGGAGCATGTGAATCCGGGAACGGTTGTCATTGATGTGGGTGTGAACCGCAATGAAGAAGGAAAATTGGTCGGTGACGTCAAATTTGATGAAGTAAAAGATATTGCCAGCTATATCACCCCGGTACCGGGCGGTGTCGGACCTATGACAATTACGATGCTGCTGCAAAACACAGTGCGCTCCGCCCAGCGCCAGTTGGAACGATAAAACAGGCTACTTTATGTTATTGAAGAAATGAAGGGATCAGAATGAGAGGACAAGAGGTTTGGTCCGTCAGTGATGTCAACCGCTACCTCAAGCAGAAGCTTGAGCGGGATGAACAGGTGTCAGACATCTGGATACGTGGGGAAATCTCCAACTTCACCCGTCATACCAGCGGACACATGTACTTTACCTTAAAGGATGGCGAAAGCCGCATCAAGGCAGTCATGTTTCAGGGCTACAACCGATTCCTCAAATTTGTCCCTAAGGATGGAACCAAGGCACTCGTCCGTGGTTCCATTTCTGTCTATGAACGGGACGGAACGTATCAGTTGTATGCACGTGAAATGCAACCAGACGGACTCGGCTCACTCTATCTGGCTTTCGAACAGCTGAAAGAAAAGCTCGCGCGAGAAGGTTTGTTTGCCCCGGAGCGAAAGCGGCCACTCCCGATGTTCCCACAGAGAGTCGGTGTCGTGACTTCACCGACTGGAGCGGCCGTGCGTGACATATGCATTACGATTCGACGCCGGTTTCCCCGCACCCACATTGTCGTTGTTCCGGCTTTGGTGCAAGGGGTTGAGGCACCTGCTTCCATTCGGGCAGCGATCGAGAGACTGAATCGCCAGGGCAACATTGATGTGATGATTGTCGGGCGTGGCGGTGGTTCGATTGAAGAGCTGTGGGCATTTAACGATGAGGCGGTGGCCAGAGCAATTGCTGCTTCCCGCATCCCGGTCATTTCCGCTGTCGGCCATGAAACCGATGTAACGATTGCCGATTTTGTAGCCGATGTCCGGGCGGCAACACCGACTGCGGCAGCCGAGCTTGCTGTTCCACATCATCTGGAGTGGCGCGAGCGGGTTCAACAGTTGGAACAGCGATTGCACCGGATGTTGCGGAATAAATTGACCGATCATCGTAAACGACTCGATCAGCTCCAAAACTCCTATGCATTGCGCAAACCGCAGCGTCGGCTTGATGACGCCCGACAGCGCTTGCTCGATGCACAGGTTCGCCTGTCAGCTGTAGCCAAACAGCAGCTGCGTCAGGAACGCAACCGGATCGAACATATCGAGCAACTGTTACGCAGAAGTCCGTTGCCTCAGCAGGTAAACAAGGAAAAAGCGCTGCTTCAACGCATGAACGAGCGATTGCATCAGGTCATTTCGCGCAAAGTGAAGGAATCACGCTTGACGTGGGCATCAGCGGTCGCGCAGCTCGATGCATTAAGTCCGCTCAAGGTCATGCAGCGCGGGTTCTCCTTGCTATACAAAGATGAGACGCTTGTCAAATCAGTGAAACAGATTGAAACGGGTGATACGCTCATGGTACGATTGGCGGATGGAACAATAACGGCCGAAGCAGTAGCGATCGGGCAGGAGGAGAAGTCGGATGGCTCGCAAAAAAGCTGAACAAGAACTGGAAGTAACGTACGAAGAAGCGGTAAAACGTTTGGAGGAAGTGGTGCGCCGTCTCGATGAAGGCGATGTTCCGCTGGAGGAATCGATTGGGCTATATCAGGAAGGCGTTCAGCTGGCACGATTGTGCGGAAGCAAGCTGGATGCGATTGAGACGCAAATTACGATGCTTCTGGAAGAAAACGGCGAGATGAAGGAAAAACCGTTTCAGCTGGAAGGGGAAGCATGATGACGGTGACGCTTGCCTCTTACCTTGACGAGAAAATCGCGATGCTGGAAGCCGAGCTTCCACTTGCGCTGGAACAGCAGGATGTTCCGCAAAGATTGTATGATTCGATGAAATATTCACTGATGGCAGGTGGCAAACGCCTGCGCCCGATTCTTGTACTGGCCGTCCTTGAAGCGCTTGGCAAGTCTGCCCGGCGAGGAATTCCGTATGCGATCGCCCTGGAAATGATTCATACGTATTCCTTGATTCACGATGATCTGCCGGCAATGGACGACGACGATTTGCGCCGCGGCAAGCCGACCAATCACAAGATGTTCGACGAGGCAACAGCGATTTTGGCTGGCGATGCCCTTTTGACCCGCGCATTTTCGTTGATTGCCCAAGCCTATACGGGGCATCCGGAGGTATCGGCCGAAACTACTGTGAAGCTGATCGCCGAACTGGGCAAACGTGCGGGCGCAAGCGGGATGGTCGGTGGTCAGATGGCGGATATTCAAGGAGAAGGTCGCCATCTCTCGCTCGACCAGCTGGAATTTATTCACCATCATAAAACCGGTGATCTGCTGCTGGCGGCTCTGCTTGGAGGCGGCTACCTGGCCGAAGCGACAGATGAGCAACTCGCTGCCTTGCAAACGTACGGGGTATCGATCGGCTTGGCGTTCCAGATTCAAGATGACATTTTGAATGTGGAAGGCGATGCTGCCTTGCTCGGCAAAGCAGTTGGCTCTGACGCTGAAAAGCAGAAAGCCACCTATCCATCGCTTTTGGGCATGGAGGCGTCTCGTGAACGACTGCACCGCCTTGTTACGGATGCAAAGCAGGCCATTAGCAATGCCGGAATCACGGGCTCGGCTCTTCACTTGCTGGCTGATTATATTGTGGAGCGGAAAAACTGACCTGAACGGTTCTGCCGTGAAGGTCTTTTTTTTCCATATGCTTCATGCCTGGGGGAAATTCCGTTACAAAGTGGAGTTTTCCAAACAAAACGATTATAATGAAGCAAGTATTTACCTGTGAGTTATCTTGAAAGCGAGGGGTTATATGTTACTCACCAACATAAATAGCCCGGAGGACCTGAAAAAATTAACAATCCCGCAGTTATCAAGATTGGCTGATGAGATCAGGACATTTCTGATAGAAAATCTGGCGAAAACGGGCGGGCACCTGGC
>JBLNEJ010000267.1:0-3600 GCA_050262535.1 Clostridia bacterium | reverse complement strand
TTCACAAAGCTGGCGCAAATACGCTTCCGCCTGAACCCCTTCTGGTAACGGGTATTCCGGCAAAATATGCTGACCAAACGGAATCTCCACACGACACCGCTCGGCAATTGCTGCGGTATTGGCAATCGCCTGCGGTGCGAAGGCAAACAGCCGCGCCATCTCCTCGCCGCTTTTCAGGTAATATTCTTCCGCTTCATAGCGCAGGCGGTCTTTTTCCTCAATCGTTCGGGCTTCCCCGATCGCAAGCAATATATCATGCAGCCGGGCATCCTGCTGCTTCACATAATGGACGTTGTTGGTAGCGACAAGCGGAATCCCCGTCTCCTGATGCAGGCGCAGAAGCCGCTGATTCAACCGGCGCTCTGTCTCCACGCCGTGGTCCATCAGCTCCAGATAAAAGTTGTGCGGGCCATACACGTTCCGGTACCAGAGCGCTGCCTCTCTTGCCTGCTGAACCTCCCCCGCCAATAGGTGGACGGCCACTTCCCCCTTCGTACAGCCGGAAAGTGCGATCAGTCCTTCGCTGTGCTGCTTCAGCATCGCTTTGTTCACGCGCGGTAGTTGATGCATCCCTTCCAGATGGGCAAACGTCGCAAGCTTCAGCAGGTTTCGGTAACCGGTCTCGTTTTCGGCCAAAAGCACCAAATGATACGGTGCGACAGTCTGACTGCGCGGCTTCTGCTCCTTCACATCGCCGTCAATCACATACGCCTCCATCCCGATGATCGGCTTCAGACCCGCTCGGCCGCACGCCTGATAAAACGGGATTGCCCCGTACAGATTGGCATGATCGGTCATCGCCAAGGCAGACATGCCTAGTTCCCGCGCCCGTTCCGTCAGCTCCTCGATGCGGGCTGCTCCGTCGAGCAAGCTGTATTCCGTATGTACATGCAAATGAACGAACGACGTGTCCATAAGGCCCTCCATGCGATTGTTTGTTCTCCCCCCATTATACCGCAGCTCGCTTACGGATGGTATGCTGTACCGAAACGGATTTCTTTCGAGAAAGGAAAAAGGGGCTGTCCCGAAAGTACAGCGCCGCACTTCAAATGGAATAATAGAAAAAACAAGCATCCAACGCCACTTTTGATCGTGAAGCGGGATGCTTGTTCGTTTATGGTTCGGGCGGTAGTGGAGAGGAGGAAAAGGGAGGAAACGCTCCCGGTTGGTGGGACTCCTACATGGGGGGTCATCCCTGACGGTTCCATGGGTGCTCATGGGTAGAAACCACAAAAGCTCGCAGGAGAAGCAGGTTTCCAAGCGGAGCGACGATTCGCGGGAAATAGAAGCGCCAACTTGAACATACTTCGCTAGCCCAGCTACTTTTGGCGACTTCCCCGCGAATTGTTGCGCAGCGAACAGTCTACGCTTCCATGCAGGGTGAAGACCTTAGCGCAGCTGGAAACCTGCTTCTCCCTAGCACTGCAGCTAACTTATGTCTGCGATACACGCGCATGCTACAGCTTCCCTTCCAATACATCCGCTTTCACACGATTGAGCCAGCGAAGCTCTGTTTCAAAATGCTCCAGGCCGCCGTACAAAATATACCGGTTGGCCGTATCGATCCGCTCTCCTTTTCGCTCCAGAACCATTTCTAGTTTCTTTTTCACCTGCTCCACTTCCCGGATGTTGCCTTCCAATGCCTGAACCATCGCGGTTTTGTCACCGTGTCTGGCAAACGTCAGCGCTGCATATGCGGGATTGTGCAGCCGGATTCCTTGCTGCAATTCATGAACCATCAGTTCTTGAAATTCGTCGATCCCTTGCGCGGTAATGCGGTAGACCGTTTTCTCTGGACGATTGGCCTCGCGAATGACATCGATCACCTCGATGCTTCCCTGCTTATGCAGCTGGTCACACGCGTAGTAAAGCGAGCCTTTGGCGAACTTGATGTAATGATCCATGCCACGCTCCAGCACAAGCTGCTGAATTTCGTAAGGATGACGATCGCCGTCCATCAGTAGCCCGAGAATAATCAGTTTGATGCTCATCGGCTGTCACTCCTGCTGTTTTACCTGGGTCACCAACGGTTTGGCGGGAATCTTGATTCGCTCATTCCCCATCATCACAATAAACAAAGCCGCCAGCCCGGCCGGAATCAACGCCCATAGGAAGGTTTGCACGATAGACGAGGAAAGGATGCCGATAATTGTTTCCAGTACATCTGCCGGTATTTGTGCTCGTGCTTCCGGTGACAGCAGCTGGCGAGGATCACCGCCTCCCAATGCGCCATGCCCTCCGGCACCGCCAAACGCCGATTCCATGCCACTAGTGAACTGATTCCGTTGCAAAATCCCGAAGACGGTTACCCCCAGTGTCATTCCGAGTGATCGGAAGAAGGAGCTGGTGGAGGTAGCAGAGCCACGCTGGCGCATGTCAAAGCTGTGGACAGCTGCCATGCTCAACGTCGAAAAGGAGAATCCTACTCCTAACCCCATAATGACCATGTAGACAGTAACCATCAGGCGCGACGTTTCCGGCGTCATCGTTCCAAGCAAGATGAGGCCAAGGGCGAAGATGAAGATCGAGATCCCCATCACGTTGCGGTAGCTTGTTTTCGTGCTCAAAAAACCGCCCAACTGGCTGCTTGCCACTGATCCAAGCATCATCGGTGTCAAGATCAACCCGGAATTGGTCGCTGAACCGCCGAACACACCCTGCACAAAAATCGGGATATAGACGGTTGCGATGATAAAGGTCGCACCATACAGCAGCCCTACCACGCTGCTTGCCGCAAACAGACGATGCTTGAACATGGAATAAGAAATAATCGGATCACTTGCCTTCTTTTCCACAAGCAAAAACAGCAGGAAAAGAACGACAAACGATGAGATTAGACCAACAATGACAGGGGAGCCCCACGCATACTGATTTCCGCCAAGCTCCAGTGCAAACATTAACGATACGACCGCACCGACGAGCGTAATCGCGCCCCACCAGTCGATTTTTTGCTCGCGATGCTGCAGTGATTCCTTGTAGTAGACAGAAATGAAATAAATGGCCAGCAGGCCGATCGGCACGTTGATGTAAAATACCCAATTCCAGCCAATGTATTCGGTAATATAGGCACCCAAAAGCGGTCCAAACACGCTCGACGTGCCAAAAACAGCACCGAACAACCCCGTCATTTTCCCGCGTTTCTCCGGCGGGAACACGTCAAAAATAATCGTAAAGGCAATCGGCATCAGCGCGCCGCCGCCAATCCCCTGAATCGCCCGGTATATGCTCAGCTCGACGATTGAAGTGGCTGTCCCGCACAAAATGGAGCCGAGCAGAAAGACGGCCAGCCCAAACAAGTAAAAGCGCTTGCGCCCATACATGTCGGACAGTGTGCCGAAGATCGGCATTCCAGCCATCGTCGCCACCATGTACGCGGAGGTGACCCAGACGAATTTGTCCATGCCGCCCATCTCCGAGACGATCGTCCCCATCGCGGTTGCCACGATCGTATTGTCCATCGATGCCATGAGCAACCCCAACAGCAAACCGGCGACGACAAAATTCAGTTTGCTTTCTTTTGCAATCAAGTGTTAGCACCCCATTCGCGTTAAGATACAAATTATTATAGTCAAATTTGACTAAATGTCTATATTCCATATT
>JBLNEJ010000266.1:0-3593 GCA_050262535.1 Clostridia bacterium | reverse complement strand
AATACAAAAATTGTCGGGGTATTGGCATCTTCAGCAGCGTTGAGCAGATACGTCAAATTGGTGGGTGCGATGATCGCCGATGGAACGCCATCAATCAATAGCATGAACCGTCCATGAAGCAAGGCGTTGGCTGCAAAATCCGGTCGACTGGTATATTCATACTTGGGAAACACATTGAAGGGAGTGTCCAGCAGCAACTCCTCCAGTTGGGCAGCACTGATCAGGCCGGTTGAGCGAACATTCATCAGCCTTCTTCTGATATCCTCTACAAGTTCTTGCTCGATTGTCTCTTTCAAGTACATGAGTCCGACGCGCGTATTCGTTTTTTCTCCGATCTGATATTGCTCGAAAGCAAGTCGGTTCGTACGAAGACGCTTGCGGATCAAGGCGGCGTTCACCATGATTTCTTCAATAAACCCATCCTTTGGTCCCCGAATCGATAGTTCTGAAGACGGTTCCTCCGGCTGCCGCTTGGGAGGACTGCCGGCATCGATTGCATAAATCCCTTCAGGGTATTCCAAATAAAGAATGATCTGCCCACTAAACAGCCGGAACACAATGTCTTCCTGTTCGCTATCGGACAATGGGTTCAGTTGAAAAGGAACGAAATCCTTCACATCTGTCTCACTGGTTATGTCATGGTGGAGATAATAACGGAGGAGATCCTCCTTCAGAAAATCATTTACCTGCTTTACTTCACACATTCCTGAACAATAAAAGAGATAGGCACGTGATTCACTCGGAGCCGCTTTTAGCAAAAACGATGTGCGAACAACATCATCACAGTCCGTAAACAACGCATTCAACAGGTTCAATCCCGTCGTGCTCATGCTTCCGTCCTCCTTTTCTCCTTGCGTCTGGCATAGAGCGCTACAATCAGCAGAAAAATGGAAAACAGTACCGAAAAGATCAGGAACACTGGCATCACGTAAAGTGTCAACAGACGGATAAATTCGATGTCAGACAATTGCCAAAGCGTTAACGCGATCACAATGACAAAAAGGGTGCCCACCCATCGCCATTTGATCGGCTGCTGCAATTGACCCGTTAATTCCATGAGAACGTTCAGTAGGATGGAAACCCGGATAAAAGCTCCCGTCAGCCATTGATAGATGCTTAAAAAATCAACATGTTCAATGTAGAGCCCGATCGTCACAAGCCGCCACTCTTCGAATGCCGGGTAGCGCAGGTTTGCTGCTTCCGCGGGGCCGAACTCCGCGATGGCTCCTACTGTCGGGCCGAGCGTCAAAATAACGAGTATGATGGCAAGCAAGGCCAACCTTGGATACGTCACTTTTCCCCTCACATGATGCTGAATAAAAAGCAAGACAATCGTCTCGGTGAAACCAGCCCCTGCGAATACCATCCCTGGCCAAAGCGGCTGCAGACCGTCCGCCAGAAACGGCTTCAAATAAGCATAGTCTTTGTGCTGGAAGTTCGCACTCATGACAAAAAATCCGAATAGCACAACAAACGGAAGGAAGATACCCGATGTCATCGCGATCGATTTGATCCCTGCGTGGGCGTTAATAAAACATAGTGCACCAAATACAAATGCAAGAACAACCATCGGTGTATTCGGGGCAAAAGACAGGTGCATCCAGTTTATCGTATCGCGCATGGTCACAATACATTGCAGCAGCAAATAAACACTGAATACAATCCCTGCCAACCGCATGCCCCATTTGCCGCATACGGTTCCAATAATGGAAATCATCGGTTGGCGATGAGTGATCCGTATGATGGCGTAGAGCATGGCCAGCCAGAGAAGGTACGGCAAGGCGCTGGCGATTACCGCGATCCACGCATCCCTGCCCGAAGCACTCAGTAAGAGGGGGATGACGATCACATGATTCATCAAGCCGATGGACATCATGGTAATCATGCATGTTTGGAAAAAGGTGATTCCTGTCCGGCCCATGGTTGTCCTCCCTCCGTGGAAATCGCTAGTATTATTTCCAGAAAAATGACAGGTTATGTCCCTTTTTCCTTTGATTCTCAGTGTTCTCTCCGTTACCCACTTACTTTTCTTAAGTGCTTGTGGTACGATAGGAATAAGTCCTTGTACGGGGGTGTTTCACGAAATGGCTGAACAGAACCAACCAAAAACAGCGATGTGTCCCAAATATGAAGAAGCAGTCAGCATGCTGGGTAAAAAATGGACGGGGTTGATCCTGCATGTGCTGCTCTCCGGATCAACTCGGTTTAAGGAAATAAAAGAGATGGTCCCTCAGATGAGCGATAAAATGCTGGCTGAACGATTGAAGGAATTGGAGGAATTCGGCATTATCGAGCGTAAGGTTTATCCTGAGATTCCGGTCCGCATCGAGTACCAGCTGACGGAAAAAGGGAGTGACCTGGAAAAGGTCGTCGCCTCGATCCATGAATGGGGAGAGCGGTGGATGTAGCTTACAGGTATTTTCAACAGAAAAAAGGCAGACCTACGCGGCTGCCTTTTTTTCTTTGAAAATCGTCTCGACATCTTTCTGTAATGGGAATGTGACCGTTTTGGGACTCATTCATAGCTCAATGTCTCTAGTTGCCCCGCTATCACATACGGAATTGCGTGCAGTTGGGGGAGCCAGCGTCCCGTCATCAGCGGGTCTTCTGTTGTTCCTGTCAATGGCAACGCAGTGGATTGTCCCACGTGGGTACGGCTTTCCGCCGACTTCGCTCCATATGAATTCCGGCTGGCTTTCAGCTGGTGGAAATCAACCGCCTTTGCCTGTGTGTTGCGGATGACGGATACTTTATACGTGTCAATCATGCCTGGCTTGGAAAAAACCGCTTCTAGCTGCTTGAACGAAAGCGGTTCGAATTGCTCAATGGTTTTAGCCTGAAACTGTTCCACTAAGAGTCCATCATGAAAGTGGAGGACATAATCGTCTTGGGCTCCCGCGGTTTGGAGCACCCCCGGTCCTTCGTTTATTCCGTTGACGAATGTCCCCAGATACGTAACCCCATACGGATAACGAACCACGCCTCTTGTAACGACACTTCCGTTTACCATCCGCCCTTCACCAACGAATGTCATTCCATTCGGAGAAGTGAGAACCAGCTCTCCGTTCACGGTGTTGCCTTGAAATACCCCTACAGCTACGGTGCCATCCTTGTATGTATACTGCTTGTAGCCCGCAGTATCGTACGATTTCACCTGTTTTCCCGCAGCATATTCGCCCCGTCTGATCTCGCCGTTGGGCATGATGATCACGGCAGTGCCTTCCAGCAGATTGTTGCGAAATTGGCCACTATTTTTCTCACCCGTTGCACTGGTGTAAGTTCCTTGTCCATGCCGCACACCGTTTGCGAATTCACCGATGTACATGCCTCCGGTCGCCCAGACGAGAGTCCCTTGTCCATGGGGTTTTCCATTCTTGAGCAAACCGATATATCTCGTCTTGTTGGCCCAGGTAACGGTAAAAACCCCCACCATCCTCCCGTTCTCGAAGTGTCCGGCATAGTGATCACCGTTTTTGTTCGTATACGTACCTTTACCGGTTTGTATTCCTGCCTTCAACTCCCCGGTGTAGCGATCCCCCGCAGCCCACGTATAGGTTCCCAATCCGTCTGGAACACCGTTGGTAAAATGCCCC
>JBLNEJ010000265.1:0-3798 GCA_050262535.1 Clostridia bacterium | reverse complement strand
TTGTCGCCACGGCTTGGGGCAGGACCGCGTGACAGCTTTATGCTGGCGCTAAATGAGCGGATGGGCTGGAGCATTCAAAAGGTACGGTTAAGCATTGAGATCGCCGTTACGCTGTTTGGCTTTTTGCTGGGGGGACCGGTTTCCGTCGGAACGCTGGTGACGGCCTTGTCCATTGGCCCGCTCATTCAGCGATTCATCCCGCTTTGGGAGCGGCTGATGCGCAAGCAATATGGCACCGCTCCCAAGGAACAACTGCAGACTTGAACCGATTAGTGGTGTGCATGACTGGCTTCGTAATCTTGCTGTACTCTGAACCAAATATTGAGATCGTTGATGATGCTGGCCAGCTCATGAATTTGGCTGTTTAATTGGCAGGACGCCGCGAAGTTCTCTTCGACGGACAGCCGTGCCTGTTTTTCGTTGATGACCGTCTCCAGCGCAATGATGCGGTCGGGAATCGTCGCCCGTATTTCTTCCCATTGCAGCAAGATGTCAGCGCGCTCTTCAGGTGTATAGTGCTCCCAATCGAGGTTCAGCATTGGCAAGGGAATGCCCAGTCTGTCATCGATGATAAATTGGTAGCGCAATGTTGTTCACTCCCCTCTTACTTGCTCATATCTTATCAAAAATTTGCGAAGAGCGGGAGTGGTGAACTTAAGAGGAAAGCAGAGGAACATAGAAAGTGAAACAAAACCGCGTTCTGATTGATGCCGATGCTTGTCCAAAGCATGCGTTCGTGATTGCCAAAGGATTATGTGAACACTATGGCTGGCCGTGCGTCACGTATGCCAGCTACAACCACCAGTTTGGTCATGCGATGCATGTTGTCGTGGATGCAGGACCGCAGGCTGTGGACTTGAAGCTGGCCAATGACGTACGCCCGGGAGACATCGTTGTGACCCAGGATATTGGGCTTGCCGCGATGATTTTGGGCAGGAAAGGAAAGGTTCTCTCCGTACACGGGACGATATTTCGCCCGGACAAAATCGAGTTTATGCTAGAGGAGCGTAATGAAAAGGCGCGCTACCGCCGTGGCGGAGGGAGAACGAGAGGACCAGCTCCCCGTACGAGTGAAGATGACCGCCGATTTAAGGAAGCGCTGGAGTCTTTGTTGATAGGAGGAGAAGAGAAAGAATGAATCGGAACGTTCAAAGGTCAAGGGAACTGTGGGCAGGGGGAATATTCGGCCTGTTATCGGTAATCGTGATTGTCTTGTATTCCATCGGAGGAATGGAGAAATTCGATCAAGCTGTCTTTGCATGGGGCACTACGATACATACTGGCTGGCTTACAGCACTTTTCTCGGTGATCACGCAATTGGGCAGCGCAACGGTCATCGCAATACTGGGTCTGGCAGCGGTCATCCTCGGTTTTCTGCGCAGAGACCGTTTGGAAGCGATTTTTCTGTTTGGGGGTGTCATCCTGGCAGAGCTGCTGAATGAAGGGCTGAAGGTGCTGTTTGCCCGTCCGCGTCCACTAGGCTATGGGCTCGAAGAGTTGCCGGCTTCCTGGTCGTTTCCAAGCGGGCACTCAATGGTAGGGACCTGTTTTTACGCCTTGCTTGTTTACCTGGCCATTCAGGTCACCCCGATTCGTCCTGTTCTCTCAAAGCTGCTTGCCAGCGTGGTCATCCTTGCCATCTGCTTTAGCCGAATCTATTTCGGCGTTCACTATGCAAGCGATGTGATAGCTGGTCTGCTTCTTGGAATGACCTGTCTGTATGTAACCAAGTATGGGTATGAGCGGGCAGTCGATCGTTTCCGCACGTACAGACGCCCGCGCCGCATTATGGTTTCTAGGTAGAATAACCGAATTCACGCATGAGGCTCAGCCATTTCTCGACGCTGGGCCGATTTTTTTTCTCCTGCGGCAAAACGATGTAGGCAGAGCGCTTCGGCGGTTTGCTGCCCAGTATCGTAATTTCCTTCAGATTGCCTTCCAGCAGCTCCTGTTTTGCAGAGGAGCGGGTCATCAAACTGATGCCAACCCCTTCCTTGAGCAAATCGATCGCCAGCTTTGCCTGATCGACTTGCAATTTCGGAACAAAGCTCCGTGGCAGGTTGGCATGAATCCATTCATGGAAGGGTGACCCCCAATTGACGAACAGAAGCGGCAACCGGGCCAAATCCATTACGCTGACTGCCCCTTCGCGCGTGATCGGATGATCAGGGGAGCCGACAAGCACGATCTCGTCCTCATAACAGGGGATGACCTCGAAATTGGGCAGAGAAGGCGGGATATACACAATGCCAATCTGAATGATGTTGTCCATCAAATATTGAATCACATCAGAGGAGTGCCCCGTCTTCGTCTTAACGGCAATGTTCGGATACCGGTAATGATATTCCTTTAGGATCGGTTCGAGAATGTAGGTCCATACCGAGTTCATGCTGCCAATCGACAGCCGGTCTTCATAAGGCTGCAAAGCGGCAACTTCACTCATGCCCTCCTGGGCCAGCTTCAGGATTCGTTCGGCATAAGGAAGGAGCGAAAGTCCGGCCTGGGTGATTTCCACATTTCGTTTATCGCGAATAAACAGCGGCTTTCCAATTCGTTCCTCCAGCTGTTTGATGCGCATCGTGACGGTTGACTGGACAAGATGCAAGATTTCAGCCGCCTTTGTAAAATTTTTCGTTTGGGCGACGGTGTAAAACGCACGCAATTGTTCAAAGTCCATCGGCAACTCAACCTCTTATTTGTTTTTTTGATTACTCTAAACAAATTTGTTCGTTTCTCAAATGATTGGCTTTTCTATAAGCTGTTGGTAATCACAGAAGTATCGAATGTACAAAGGAGAGCTTGATCCATGAAGAAACAAATTTGGCAGGAAACACCGCTTTCGGTCAAAATGTTGCTTGCCATGTCCTTCATCATGAACATCGGCTTTTATGCACTTATCCCGTATTTGACACTGTATATGACAGGCAGCATCGGCTGGACGCTGGCGATGGCCGGTCTCGTCTTGTCCGTACGGCAGTTCTCCCAACAAGGCTTTTCGTTTCTCGGAGGCTTGATTTCTGACAAATTCGGGTACAAAGGAACGATGGTGCTCGGCTTGGTCGTGCGAGCAACCGGTTTTTCCGCGTTCGCCTTCTGTACGGAAGCGTGGCATTTCTTCCTTGCGGCGATTTTGTCCGGGCTGGGAGGTTCGCTGTTTGAACCGTCTGTCTCGGCGGCTTATGCGATTTTAACACCGGAGCCGATTCGCCGGGAGGTGTTTGCGTTCCGCAATGTACTTGGCAATGTGGGCGTGGTTGGCTCACAGATCATCGGGTTTGCCCTATCCTCGATCAACTTTTTCTGGCTGTCTCTTTTTGCCGGAGGGTTGTACTACGTCATTGCAATGATTGCGTTTTTTCATATTCCTCCTGCAGATATCAGAAATACCCGCCAGACGCTGGGCGAAAGCTTCCTGTACATCCTGAAGGACAAACCGTTCATGCTGTATACGTTCATTTTAGTCGGTTACTACTACTTGTACATGCAAACCTTTTTAACCATTCCGCAATTCGTTGAAGATACGTTAGGCTCAAAAGCGGCCGTTGGTATCGTTCTCTCCACCGTATCACTTGCCACGATCGTTTTGCAAATGAAAATCATCCGTTGGCTGGAAAATTTCTCACAGCGCCTGACGTTGATCGGGCTCGGGGCTCTGGTTATGGGGCTCGCTCTGTTTTTGTTTGCCTTCGCCAATTCGTTGTGGGCGATCATGATCGATGCGGTCATTTTTGCACTGGGGACGATGATCTCCATGCCGTATCTGATCGAAATGGTTCCGCGTTTTGCGCCCAAGGATCA
>JBLNEJ010000264.1:0-2627 GCA_050262535.1 Clostridia bacterium | reverse complement strand
GCAGCGAACAGTGGACGTTCAAGTATGAATACAAGGACGGCTCCTTGCAAAAGGTGCCCGTACATTACGACATCCCGGCCTGGAGCCCACAGGAAGTGCAGGATAACCTGCAGATGCTTGCTCCCATTCTGGAAGCGGGGGGAACAAGCATCGGTGCGTTTCAAGAAGGACGTCTTGTCGGAATGGCCGTGCTGGGCAACCGTTTTTTGGGTGAAAACGACGATTTGCTGCAAATGGCCTTTTTGTATGTGAGCCTAGCATTTCGGCGAAAAGGGATCGCCAAGCGGCTCATGGATGAGATGTGCAGCTTGGCCAAACAAAAAGGAGCCAACGGCTTGTATATTTCCGCGACGGAGTCTGGCTCTGCCGTCGGATTTTATCTCGATTACGGGTGCAAGCTGGCTACCGTGCTCGACCCGGAGCTATTTGCGCGGGAGCCTGAGGATATTCATCTCGTCTTGCATTGGTGAAAAATCATCCTTGTTGAATCTCCTTGATGCTTTTCCCGCCACGAAACGCATGTCCCATGGGAAGGCGTCCGACAGTCTGGAAACCGTAGCGGCTGTACACCTGCTCCACCCGCTCATTAATCGGGTCGATCCAGAAGGAGCACTGCTCATGCTTCTGTACCTCACGCTGGATGTGTTGGATCAGCATGCCGATCAGCCCTTGTCCCCGGTACGCTTCCAGAGTGGCTACATTCTCCAGACGAAAATGGTTGCCGTGTCGGAACAGGCAGGCGGTGGAGGCTGGCTGGCCTTCAACTCGCAGCAGATAGTACGTGAAGGCCGGGTTATGATACTCGAGCCAAAACGCCTTTTCCCGCACTTCTCTGCCGCCGAACTCGGCGATGCTGCATTCAACCTCCAGCGCTTCGTGCACATTGTGATCATTGACGATCTCGATGGAAACACGACTGTCTTCGGCTGCTTCCGTCACTTGGCCGTTCCACAGCTGGACCGCATGTTCGAACTCCTCGTATCCGAATCCCGCTTCCTGCAGCAGACGGATGAAGTCGCGCAGCGCTTCGACGTTTTGCAGGTAAAAACGCGGAATAATCCCTTTCTGCTCATAAAATGCGATGACCTCTTCAATAACTACCTGTGGGTTCAGTGGATTGGCCGAAAGCTGCGCATGATTGGCATCATAATGTGTGGGGTTGTCCGGATTGGAGAACAGATACCCCCAGTCTCTTTTTTCCATCGAGGAAAATGTCAAGGTATAGGCCAGGTCCAGTTCTGCTCGGATAGCAGTGATGTTCATCTTCAAATCTCCTTTTGCGTGAATGGTTTGTGGTAGGAAAGCGACTTGTGATAAATATGGAGGTGAGTATGTCGTGACAATAGCCGTTCAGACTCTTGCATAATTGAATCGACTTCGGCTGCGAGAATGTATCAAAACAGAAGCCGGCTTCGAGTCGCTGATCGTGATGTCTATGTTGAAAGCAGAGTATCAGAGCCGATACAAACGACTTTAGTTGGTAAAGGGGGAATCCCATGCTTCTGCATTTTAGCGAGCAAGCTGACATTGAGCAGTTTATCCCGCGGAAAAATCATTCCTATCCCGAATTGCCCCCTGCCGTCTGGGCGATCGATGAGGCGCACGCACCGCTGTACTTTTTTCCTCGGGATTGCCCACGGATCGCCTTCTGGGTTCTTCCCGATACGAATGAATTAGAGCGTGAGCAGTATGCTGCCGCGACGACGGCTCGCATGGTGATCGCAACCGAAAGCAGATGGCTCGAACAAATTCGACGGACCCGGTTGTATGTGTATCATTTCGAAGAGGGGCCGTTTTCCTGTTTTGATCAGGGGGCGGGCTACTTCATCGCCAATGAGCCGATTCTGCCTGTTCGGGTCGAACCTGTCGGGGATCTGCTGCAGCGATTGGCGGAGTCCAACGTGGAATTGCGGCTTACCCCGTCACTGTTTCCCCTCCAGCAAGCACTGCTGCAATCCTCCTTGCACGTTTCGATGATTCGCATGCGAAATGCCGTTCACTCTAAGTAAACCAACCATCACCCTTTGAAGGCTGGCCAATCTCCCCCGGGAACGACGATTCCGTTTTGCTGCAGCCAATCGAGCCGATTGTCGGGATACACATACAGGTAGCATTCCTGCTCCTCGCCTGATTGTGTATGCGCGTTGACGACAATGCGCTCATATTCATTGTTCGTACCGTTTTCTTCATAATCTTCCAATTCGTCCAAATGGCGCAATGCTTCCGTCACGTTCTGCAACTCGACAAGCTCCCCTGCCACAATCGCTTCACCGGCTACCAGTGCAGGATAGCCGCGTTCAGGCAGATCATACAACACGCCGCGAACGGTTGCCCGTTGAATCTGTTTGGCGTACGGCTTGATGATGTGGTGATATTTTTGCCCTTGGCAGAGTGTTCCGTATACGAATACTTTGGTCAGCATGGGTGGAAGCTCCTTTCAGAAAATGAAGCTTGAATCGAAGGGGGGAAATGTGAAAACATGCTCTCTTGGCAGAAAGCATGTTTTTTTCACTATACATTATACGGTTATGTTGCTGGAATGTCTTTTCATTTGATCCATATTTTCAACGTATAAGAACAGCAGAGACTTGACGGATAGAAAAAAGAAAAAAGCTGGCATCGGAAGG
>JBLNEJ010000263.1:0-11496 GCA_050262535.1 Clostridia bacterium | reverse complement strand
TGCCAGCCGAAATGCTTGGAAAGGCTCGCAGCGACCAAAGTCGCAAGGACCGCTCCTATGGTCGTAGCCGAGGTCAGAATCGACTTGGCACGGGCTCGCTCATGCGGGGGAAAACTCTCGGCGACGGCTACAGAGCTGGCGGAAGGATAGCTGCCTTCACCGATCCCGAACAAGAAACGAATCGTTATCAAGGAGAGAAACGACCATGCAGCACCAGTGAGAATGGTAAACAGCGACCAGACAACGACCGAAACCAGGATGATTTTGCGCGAACCGAATTTGTCAGCGAGACTTCCTCCGATTGGCTGCATGATGGCATAACTCAGAAAAAAGCTGCTGAGTATAAGGCCCACCTGTGTTTCCGACAGGCCAAACTCCTGAGAGATCGGGATAACAGCCACATTGATGGCGACTTTGTCGAAATAGTTGATGATCCATCCGAAACAGAGGAGCACCAGGACCAGGTATTTGTTTTTACTGTTTGCAGCAGGTGCAGATGTAACGTTCATACAGAACCCCCTTGTTAGCGTTTTCAAATGGGCTTTAAAGCGAGCAGACTGATCTGAATTCGAAAAGAACACCACCTCATTCATATTTTTGGACATATTTAAGACGTTTTCTAAAAATAACTTTAAAACAATGCCCGCATCATTTCAAGACTTTTTCTCATAGTTTCAAATGGCGTGCGGTTCTCCTATAATGGTTGGAGGAGTAAAAGGAGGGATTGGTATGATCCGATTGGGTGCAATCATCGCCCAGCACTCTCTCAAAGAATTGGCATCGATACCCATGCGGGTCATGGAAAACTGCGAGGTCGTGCTGCTTCCCTACCATCGACTGCATGAAACACAAGAGCTGTACCGGCAAAACGAGCAGCTGGTGGATGGATTCGTATTGACTGAGCTTGCTTACCTTTACCTGGTCGAGCAATGGGGAACGTTCTCGGTGCCTACCTATACCTTACAAATTAGTGAGCAGGAATTTTATAAAAAGCTGTTCCAGCTCAGCATGAAGCATCGAGAGCTCGATTTTTCCCGTGTCTATATCGATTTTCTCTCTGCACACAACAAGTTCTATGGGATCAAAGAGGTTCTCGAGGCAGATGCCATGCCCCACACGGTTTCTGTATCCCACATCTCGGACAAGGTTCATGAAGAAGTGTTGAACGAACATATTCAATTGTGGCAGAAAGGAAAAATTGACCTGTCGCTGACGCGGTTTAGCAATATCGTGCAGGATCTGACGAAACACGGCGTTCCCCATCTGTATGTATTCCCATCAACTGATTCGGTGGTTGAACAGTTCGAACATGTGATCAGCGAGTTGTCTGTTATCAAATTGGCGGAAAGCCGGATTGCCATCGGGCACGTTACCGTAGGCAGTACAGCAACAGCGCAGGAGAATCTGAACGAATGGGAGCTGCGTCAGATGCTGCTACACAAGTCTTTGATCGAATTCAGTACAGAGCAGAAGGTACCATTCATCATTCAGAAGTCGAACAATCGATTTGAAATCATCAGCTCATTTAAAGACTTGAAAACATTGACGGACAATCTCACGCAATGTCTGCTGCTGACGTATTTGGACAAGACGGTGCCCTTTCCCGTCCATATTGGCTGGGGGATCGGAAACAGCATGTACAAGGCTCGAACCAATGCCCAATCGGCGAACAGCATGTCTGTTGCCAGCAAGACGATGGGGACATTCGTCGTGACGGACAATGACCAGATCATTGGACCGCTGGGGGAGGAGAGCTGTCTTACCTATCGGAATCAGGTCAATGAATTTGTACAACGCAAGAGTGAAGAGACGGATTTGTCCACCTTGCAGCTCCAGAAGATTATGGCGGTACTGGCAAAGACGGAGCACAACGAGCTGACAGCCGAAGAGCTCGCTTATCACTTGGGCATCACCGTACGCAGTGCGAATCGGATGTTAAATCAGCTCGAAGAAAAAGGAGTCGCACGCATTCTGTACAAGAAGCAGGAGAAACTGCGGGGACGCCCCAAGAAAATCTATCAAATTCAATTGACGAGCAGTGGGGAAAGGAAGCGCTAGGGGGAGCCAAAAAGCCCCAAGGAAAGCTTCTGACAGCTTTCCTTGGGGCTTTTGAGGCGGACGTCATTGCTAGCTTATCATCGCGAATCAATCCCGAACTTCTAAAATGACAGCTCCAGCGCTTTTCCCGTTTCGACCAGTGTTTTCGTACTGCTCAAAACCATCCACCAGGCGGTCCCGCTGTTCGCATAGGCCGGATCCTCCGGGTTCCATTGATCATGTATCATCGTAAGCTTCGTATTTTTGCCACAGGCTTCAAGCTGATACGAGATACGAGACTCATAGCGTTTATGACCGGGGTGATACGATTCACCAGCAAAATGGGTGAAGCTGAGGGCACGGGCAGGCTCATACGCCAAAATGGTCCCGTACACATGCACCGTCTGGTCTCCATCGACACCTGGACCCACATAGCGAATCGGCGAGCCAACCTCAAATGTTGACTCAATCACACTTCCCCAATAAATTGCTTTTGTCGCTTCCTCCGACACAAGCGCCTCCCAAACCTGCTCGGGTGTTCCTCCAATATAAAACTCGTAATACAAATCGTTCACGCGAATCACTTCTCCTTGTTTTGGATACGACTGATCCCGTTCTCATGCATGCTTCACCGAGAAGGGAACCAACGGTTTGATCCGATCATAGCATTCCTTCCCTGACAAACGTTGTCAGTGAACTGAAGCAAGAAAAAACGTCAGAAAATCATCTTCTGACGTCCAGTTGATCTACTTTTTCCTTGATCCGTACGAAACCGATGGCATTCATCGCAACCACAAGCAAAAATGAAACCACACACCACATGCAAACGGCCTCAATCACGACAACCTCGACAACCGTCAAAAACGTGGAATACAGCAAGCCGATCAACAGGCTGGCTCCCAGCATCCATCTCAGTACCCAGTTCCCCTTCTCTTTCACAAACTGGAGCAGTGCCAGCAGGAAAACATAATAGGTGGCACCCAGAAGTGAAACGGGTACGGGCCCCACATAGGCAAAGGAGCTGTCATTCACCTTGGCACAATCACCGATCGGGCAAAAAAACTGGCTGGTCAGCTTGGCGTAAAACAAATAGCCGCAGACGCCGATGCCAACCAGCGCGAGCAATTGGAGAAGACGCAGCCTGGCAGGGGAAATCATCATCGCTTCACACTTTCCATGAGAGATTCAAATTCCTTGATGCGAAATCCGTTCATCCGCTCCACGATTGTTTGGTTTTCATCGACGAAGTAGAAAACCGGGGTAATTTTCATTCGGTATTCGGCTTGCATCGCTTCATCTGCAAGGAGTAGGGGAAAGGGGAAGTTCAGTTTGTTTTTGACCTTGGCGTATTCGTCCTTGCTGCCAACACCGAGCATCACCAGCGGAACCTCTGGGTACAGCTGTGTCCATTTTTGCAGCATCGGATAGGAGCTTTTGCACGTTTCACAGTCAATCTTGGCCATCATGGCAACGAATGGCTTGCCTTTGTACTGTTGCATGTCTACAGTTCCGCCAAGCACTTCCTCCGCTTTCACCAATGGCAAGCGTTCTCCTTTGGAAAAGCCGCCTGTGTCGGTAAACATCTCTGTCACCAGCACCGGATTGTTAAACAAATAAATTCCTGCCAACGGGATGATGGCCACAAACAGCAGGAGAATCCATTTGAACCAATGTTTCATCCATCCTTCACCCCACTTCAACGGTCATTTCGTGTTTATTCTTTTTGCCTTTGTAAATCGAGGCGTACGTACCCCCCAAGCGCAGGAGCTCCTCATGTGTCCCTTGTTCGACAACCTCACCGTTGTGCATCACGAGGATGACATCCGCATTCATGACGGTACTCAAGCGGTGGGCGATCACGATGCGCGTACAATGCAAGCGCGACAGACTGTCATCGACGATTTGTTCAGTCAGGTTGTCAAGTGCGCTGGTAGCTTCATCCAGTAGCAGGATTTTCGGTTGATGGGCAAGCGCCCGTGCCAACGCGAGGCGCTGCCGCTGACCACCGGAAATGTTCGAGCCCGTTTCCGAGAGCATCGTGTGGTATTTCATCGGCATCTCCATAATGTCCTCATGAATGCCGGCCATTCGTGCCACCTCTTGAAGCTGGGCAAACGTCAGCTTGTGATTATGCAGGGCGATATTTTCGGCAATGGAACGGTTGAAAATAAAGGTGTTCTGCATCACGACGCCAAGCTGCTGTCGCATGGCCGGCTTATCCAGAGTGGCTAGATCCATGCCATCGAACAGGATTTCTCCCTCAGTCGGCTGGTACAGCCCGAGCAGCAGGCTGGCAAGCGTTGATTTGCCCGCACCGGACTTGCCGACAATCGCGACCTTTTGACCAGGCTGAATCTGCAAGGAAACGTTTCGAATGACGAGCGGGCTGTGCTCGGTATAGCGGAAGCTGACCTTGTTCAATTCAATCCTGCCTTGCAAGGGAGGAGGCGGTGCAACGCGTGCATCGTCCTGTTCAGGCTTGGCATCATGAATGTCGAGAATCCGGTTCAGGTAGGCGCCAAGCACAATCATCTGAGTCAAGGTTTGCACAAGGGAAGTTAACGGTGTCAAAAACGCAATGGCCAGCGTATAAAACGCGAGCATTTCCCCAAGTGTCATGTGATATGAAAGGACCTGCTCAACACCTGCGTACAACAGCAACAAGGGTGCAGCAAAACGCAGGCCGGCAAGGATGCTCTCGACATGTGCTTCGGCGTAGCCGCGGCGTTTCATCGCGGCGAGTTGCTCTTGGTACAGGCTTTGCCAGCGGTCATAGGAAAGTTGCTCTACCCCTTCGGCCTTCACGACGTGGATGCCTCGCAGCGTTTCCAGCAGGACGCTGGTGGAAGCCGTTTGCTTGAGGATTTGTTCCTGGGAAAGTCGCTTGATGGTCCGGCTGGATGCGAGCATTATTGCTACCTGCACGATAGCGACTCCGACAACCCAGCTCGTCAGCAGCAGGGACTGGTTCAGCATGTAGAGCAGGAAGAAGAGCACCAGCCCGCCGTCGAGGATCGCGGTAACCGTACGGGTGGACAAAATATCCCGGATCGCCATGTTGCTATTGGCGCGGACGATCAGGTCGCCGCTTGTACGCAATTGAAAAAACTGATAGGGGAGCTTGAGCAGCTTGAAAAAGAACTGACTCATCAGCGTCCAGTCCATGATGTTTTGCAAGCGCACCAGCATGCGCGCCCGCAAGAATTGAATGACCAGGAAGGTGACAGCGAGGATGACCATCATGATAAGGATGACGTGCAGAAAGTCACGGGTTTGCGGCAAAATCACCTCGTCGATCAGATACCGAATCAAGAGCGGACTGACCAAGGCGAGCATTTGGAGCCACAACGACCAGACGATGATGGTTGCTACCAGTGTCGGCTGTTTGAACAGAAGCTTGATGTACGACGTCCAGATCGGTTTCGTTCGATGCTTTTGAAACGACGCGTTTGGTTGCAGCTGCAAGGCCACCCCGGAAAATTTGGATGAGACCTCCTCGAACAACAGCTTTCGCCGGCCGATTGCGGGATCGACGATGATCACATGCTTTTTCCCGATCTTTTCCAGTACGACAAAGTGCGAGTCTTCCCAATGTAGAATGGCCGGTAGCTGCAAGGTGCCAAGCAAATCGCAAGACACCTTGACGCCTGCGCTATCCAGTCCATATGTGTGCGCGATTTTTTTCAGCGTGAGCAATGTTGTGCCGTCTCGCCCTGCACCACCGCGATCGCGCAAATCATGCAAGGGAACGTGCGAATCATAATAGGCGAGCACCATAGCCAGACAGCAGATGCCGCATTCCGACTGCTCCATTTGTTCAATAAAGGGGACCCGCCACTTTGTTTGCATGGATGTTCACCCCTTCCTGACTGACTGCAGGGGGGATCTCCAATGCGAGGATCGAAGGTACATGTACGGGATCGGCTAGACGGAGGAACCCATAACCGATGCCGGCCAGTCCATCCATTAATCCGACGATTTCGATGCTGTGCGGAATTTGCAGCATGTTTTCTTCCTCATAGGAAATGCCCGCCAATTTGGAGGCGAATTGAAGCGCCCATTCTTTTAGCTGAGGGTCATTGAGCTCTTGTGCGATCACGAGCAAGATATCCAGATTCCCCATGTCACCATGGCACAGGCAATGCCCCCGATCGAAGCCTTTTTCCAGTGTGGTCTGCAAGGCGAGGTGCAAATCCGCTTCGAGCTCTTCCGCGGCAACGTGATTAAGCAACAACGCTCTGCCAAGGGCGATTCCCGCACTGCCGGAGCACCAATGAATCGGCTTTTCACTCATGCTATCCTTTTCTGTCAGGCCGCTTTGCCAGTTGCGATCCGCGGGATCGTACAATGTCCGCTCCAGTGTCAGCGCCTGCATGGCGGCCTCCCGATAACGCGGGTCACCGGTTGCGGAAGACAGCTGTGCGAGCGCGAGAGCAATTCCCGTCAGGCCATGGGAAAAGCCGCTTACTGCAAGGGAGGAAGCCGTTCTGATCTTCCAGCCAATCCCGACGCTCCCCGGCTCACTGGTTGAAAGCAGATGCTCACCGCATCTTTTGGCGAGCTCGAGCGCTTTCTCCGCCTTCGTCACATGATAAAGCTTCAGGCAAATGGAAAGCGTTCCAGGCGTTCCAAGCATCCAATCGTGGTGCTGGTCCCGTTCGATCAACGGTTCCACTTTGTCGAGAAGTTCAATCGCCTTGTCGAGCACCGATTGATACTGCCACAACAGCCCCAGATGCACATAAACATAGCAATAGGCAGGATAGCCGAGAAAGGCGGAGCAATCCTGAAAAAAGGACGTGTAGGCAAGGAATGATTCGCTTGCTTGTAAAGCAGCCTTGGCCAGCACTGAAAATTTCTCCTGTCCGGTTTGCCGGGCAAGCTGTGCGTAGAACAAGGTCATGCCCAGCGTGCCTTTGTACAGACTGTGATCGGTCAGGGCGAATTTCCACTTTCCGTCGATGCCCATGCTTAAGCTGGCCCAGGCCACGTCATCCTGCTGGTCTCCCCAAATCGCGCGTTCAGCCAGATGATTGCCGATTCGTTCGGCGGCGCGGAGAAATTTTTCTTTGGTAGCGGTGCGATCCGTGACCGCTTGCTTGTGTTTGACCAGATTTTTTTCTTTCGTAATCCATGTTTCAAGGGTAAGCATCGAGGCACGAATCATGGCACATTGCTTGGTACAATCCTCCGGGCTAAGGCGGGTCAACAGTGTCATGACGGTGTCGAGACCGGAGTGCGAATAGAAATGCTCAATCACTTTCCCGTTACTGTCCCAGACGTGACGGGAATTCACCTCTGTGCGGAAAATCGGTACGTCGCCTCGTAGCAGATCAACACGCTCCGATGCCACGATATCGATCATGGCCGGATGAAAGGCAACAATGCGCCACATGAAATCAAAAAGCTGTTCTCGATTCAAACCGTCCATCAAATTGCTGGGATGCAAGGAGGCGTTCAGCATCGTTCCGTAGGACATCGTATCGCGCAAAACGACGCGCAGGGTATCGCGGGCAAATGCATGGATAGGTCCTGACGGGGAAGCCAACGCATTCCGGTTATTCAACAACAGCTGGTAAACGTCTGTGAAGCCGAGCACGATATCTTCTACATACGCTTCTGCCTGCACCTTCTCGCCGTTGTAGACCGGCAGATTGTCACCACCCCGAAAAACGAACGTCTTGCGCACCAGCTTCATTTGATCGGTCCGCGTATGCTCATACTCGAAGTGATGCTCAGACATTTCCTGGCCAGCTTTTCCGCCGATCCCGCTCATATCCAGCGGGGAAAAGCCTCCAGGCAGCAGGCCCGTTTTCAGCACGGAATCGAAAAACTCCTCGCTTGCCTTTTGATAAGCGGTCCGCGTTGCAGGGCGCGAGCCTCCCTTGGAAAAGAGTGCCTCCAGATCAATCATCATCGGATGCTCCCCAGCCGCCAGCACGTTTTCGAAATGCATATCGGACCCATTCAACAAATAAAAAATCGCCAAATAACCGCCTTGGCGTCGATAAAAGCGGCTGATTTGCTCTTCGGTGGTGCATTCTGCCGTGCGTACGAACTCCTGCCAGCCATAGCTTTCCTTGCTGAGCATCCTGAGCGTGCGGAAGGCTGGCTGGGCACCCCGGTCATTCAACCAGATCAAAAAATCCTGAAAATGCTGATCAATGGACAGGGAACGTGGCTTGTAGACAAGGGTTGTGCCTGACTCGAATTCAGCAAGAATGACGCTGCGCCCGTTGCAGTGGCGATCACCAGCATTTGTTTTCAGGTGGATCAGCGTTCCTGGAGCGATGGCAAAATACTGTTCCAATTCCGTATAATCGGCAAGCAAGCGCTGGAGAAATTCAAGCTGGGCATCCAGAAAGTGGGAGGTGTCCTCCGTCAACAGCCTGCACAGGACGGGGTACTTTTCCAAAATGGAACATGAATACGCACCATCGGAGAGGAACTGTTTTTCATACGAATCGAAGCGAGCTTCCGGTGTTTCTCCCGATAGTCGGTTGGCGTCCCGGCATTCGTGCAGCTCATACACAAGCGTGCGCGCAGCGGTATTCAGTAGGGAACGGCATGCACTTTTTACTACGTCTTCCATTACCGGGGTGTGTGCGACACGACAAAGTCGGTCATTCTGTGAAAAAAAGTGACGCAGCTTGTGCTGTGTCCAGCGAAGAAACGGCATCACAAACGGATAAAACGGCTGATCGGCAAATAAGCGGGGATTCAGCCCGGGGAGAGGGGCGGCCCACTCTTCGTCCATGGACATGATCTCGTCGAATCGCCTGGTCCATTCCAAATCAGATGATAAAAATGGGGTATCCCGTTCCGCAAGAATCGTCCGAAATTGCGATATATTTAATCCGGCCTCTGTCAATCGTTTTTGCAGCCATTCATCGGTGAGGCCGGTACGCTTGCACCATTCATCCAGCAGTTGTGTTCCGCTGGCAGCAGAACCATGATCTTTTCGGGGATGTCGCTCGTGTACATATGCGCTCTTGAACCAGTTCATGTTCACACACCTCCTCTATAAAACAGACAGGGCAGGAAGTCCCGGCCCTGTCTGTTCATCTAACGCAATTGGGTATTAGCAGAGATTGCAGTTGCCATCATATGTGAATGGCGTGTATGTTTGGCCCATCGTTGAGCAGTTGGAGCATCTTTGACCAGCAGCTACTTCTGCCAATTCTTCATCAGAAAGCATTGCTACAGCATCCAGCATTTTTTCCATGTGTGTCACCTCCCCCAAAGAACATTCAGAGTTTCCGCGCGATGGTTGCACAGGAAATCTCAAGGGAAAAACGCAACGCTTTATTCGGGGACATCCTTTCACGCGTGATCCGGTAAAGCTTTTGTTAATTCCCGTGATTCATACTTTACTGGAATATTTTAGATGAACATATTATCCAAAAGGATAATAACAAGACTTTCCAGTATCCGTTTGGATATTTTTTGGCGTGAAAAATTATTTGGATGAGTGATTCTTTTTTGTGTCCATGTTTTGGTGGCTAAAGACACCTCATCGAAAATAATCGCGAAGGAATCCCACTCACCGCTGGTCGGCTATGGCGGCATGCTGATGGAAAAGATGGTTGCGATCATGGCTTTGGTGATAGGGATGACGATCATCATCAAGATGGGGAAAGCCAAGTATACGTGGGTGACGCTGCTGCCGATGGCCCGGCGCTCGTCGGCTACGCTGTATGCGGGCTGGCTGAAAATGTTCTCACCCAATCTCAAAATCGTCTTCTGGGCACACGCGCAAGCATCCGCGGCCAAGCCGGGCGCAATCCCGCTGCTGCTAAAAAGAGGAGAGCCAAGGGGAGAAGAAGCCTTGGCTCTCTTGTCGTTTCACCATTCCCTCCGTTCACAAAGACGTAAAGGTAAATGTTAAATTTTTCAAAAAACCAATTGTATAATGGATAGCGAAGGGAGCGTGATCATATGAAGCACCTATACCTGATCCTCGCCATTGTCGGCGCTGTACTACCGTACTCGTTTTTCGTTCCGTTCCTGGCCGAAAACGGGTTGAATCTCCCGCTTTTGGGCTCGATGCTGTTCACGAACAACATCTCCTCTTTTTTTGCTACCGATTTTCTCGTCTCGTGTGTGATCTTTTGGGTATTTCTGTATCAGGAAACGAAAAAATATCGAATCGGCCAATGGTGGGTGTGCATTCTGGCGACGCTGACGATCGGGCTGTCCTTTGCGTTTCCGCTGTTTCTTTATTTCCGTGAGGTGAAACGAGAGCAGGCAAGACAAAAACCCGCGCCAGCATAACAGCCAGCGCGGGTCTTGTTCATTTCCAACGAACTATTCCAGCTTCAGCTCGGACCAGATTCGGTCAAGCTCCTGCGATTTTTCTCCGAGGTCAACCATGTATTGGCCGCGTTTCATATCTTCAGCCGGCGGGTACACAGCCGGGTCCTCCAAAATCGATTTATCGAGCAGCTTCTGCGCTTCCACGTTCGGATTCGCATACGGGTATTCCTTGGCGATTTCTGCACTGATTTCAGGACGATGGATGAAGTTGATGAACGCTTCCGCCGTCTTTTTATGCTCGCTGCCTTTCGGAATGACGAAGTTGTCCTGCCACAGCTCAAAGCCTTCCTCTGGCAAAACCGTCTGAATCGCCGGGTTTTCTCGACGGGCGAGTGACGCTTCCGCTCCGTAGACGATTCCCGCGCTCACCTCGCCATTGAGCAGCAACGTTTTCGGACTGTCGCTGTCAAATGCTTTGATGTTCGGCTTCAGCTCAACGAGCAGCTGCTTGGACTTTTCCAAAACGGCCGGGTCCGTGTCGTTGATCGATTTGCCTTGCATGATATTGGCCAGGCCGATCATGGAACGGGAGTCGTCAAGGACTACGAGCGATTCCTTGAATTCAGGCTTGAACAAATCTTTGTACCCTTTGATAGGGGTCTTGACCTTATCCGTGTTCACCGCGATGACCGCGTTGCCCCACAGGTAGGGGACGGAATATTTCGATTCAGGATCAGACGGTGTCGTCAGAAATTCCTTGCCAATGTTTTTCAAATTGGGGATATTGGCGTGATCGATTTCAGCGAGCAATCCTTGCTTTTTCATCGCTTCAACCATATAGCCGCTGGCGACAGACAAATCGTAGCTTTTGGAGTCGACGGCCAGCTTGGCGAACATCTCTTCATTCGAAGCGTATGTCGAGTAGTTGATTTTGACGCCATACTCCTGCGTGAATTTGTCCAAAACGGATTGCGGAATGTATTCAGACCAGATGAACAAATTCAATTCTTTGTCGAGAGCTGCTTCATTGCTGCCTTCTGTTTTTGCCGGTTCAGTCGTCGCATTGCCACCGCCACAGCCTGCGAGCAAGGAGCTGCTGAGCAGGAATGCAGCTGCAAGGCTAGTCCACACTTTTCTTTTCTTGTTCACAAGAACCTTCCTTTCTGGATACGGTTTCAAAAAACCCGATGAATTCGGCTTCGT
>JBLNEJ010000262.1:0-9795 GCA_050262535.1 Clostridia bacterium | reverse complement strand
GATCAATAAGGATCTGGTCGAAGCGAACTTCGTAAAAATGCCAATCCCGTCCGATACAGCGGACTACTATCTGGAGATCGGCTTCAAGGAAGGTGCAGGGCTCCTGCAACCGGACGCGAAGGTTGGCGTGAATACGTTCTTCTACAAAAACGACTGGTCATCGTTTAACCAACGCAATGACTACTCCTTTACCAATTCATCGCAATATCAGTTCAGCGAAAAGGTAACGGGCTATGTTGCTGGCGCCCTTAACTGGGGTGTGGAGCCTCCATTGCTTGACATCCCTGCGTTCCCGCTGAACATTACGGGAAATCCGCAAGATCGCCAAGTGGAATTGACCTGGGATGCGGTAGAAGGCGCAACCTCTTATGATGTACAGGCAGATGGCGATTTCGTTTACGATCTGACTTCTACGTCTTACGTCCATAATTATTTGCTGCCTGGAACGTACCATATCTATAAAGTACGGACGAAGAGCGGTTCCAAGGTAAGCTTGTGGAGTGCCCCGCTTACTGTCAAAACGACCGGTCTGCAGGAATTGCCGGCACCTACCAACGTGAAGGCGGAAGTAAAAGCAGATTCGATCAAAATTACCTGGAATCCAATGATCGAAATCATCACCGGCTATGACATCGAGGTGGATGGCAGCATCATTGATTTGGGAATGAATACATCTTATGAGCACATGAATCTGGTGCCGGGTGTTGTGCACAAATATCGCGTTCGTGCCAAAGATGGCATGGCCATCGGAAAATGGAGCGAGCCGATTACAGCCAACATTAGTTATATTCCAACCGGTCCATTCAATGTTAACTTCACCATTGATACCTCGGCCGAGCGTGAGGAGATCAGCCCGTATATTTATGGGGCGAACGAGGATCTGTCCGGTACGGAAAATTTGACAGCCCGTCGAATGGGCGGAAACCGCATGTCCACCTATAACTGGGAGAACAATGCTTCCAATGCGGGTAAAGACTACGGTTTCAGGAGCGACCACTACGTTCCGTGGTACTATGGGGAAGTACCGTGGGGTGGGAACTTCTGGGAGCCGGGTGTCGGTGTCTCGGGCTTCCATCAGAAATCGTTGCAGAAGGGTGCATACTCACTCGTTACCGTACCGACAGCCGGTTACGTAGCTGCAGACGTAGATGGCCCCTTGTACGAAACACCGCCTTCCAGCCGTTGGAAGCAAGTAAAGGCGGTAAAAGGCGCACCACTCAGCTTAACCCCAGATTTGACGGATGATTATGTGTATAGCGATGAGTTCGTGAACCTGATGGTGAATAAGTTCGGCGACGCATCCACACCGACCGGGATCAATGGCTATGAACTCGATAACGAGCCAGGTCTGTGGTTTGATACCCATAAGTACATGCATCCCGAAAATGCTGGAGCATCAGAGGTTCTGAAGAAAGGCCTCGCTGCTGCAAAGGCGATTCGTAGCATTGATCCGTATGCGGAGATTTTTGGTCCGGTCACGTATGGGTTCGATGAATTGTACAGCATGTATGAGTCCCCTGAATGGTATGAGACATTAAAAGGCAACTACGACTGGTATGCCGATTATTATCTCGACAAATTCCGCATCGAATCGGAAAAAGAAGGAACACGTTTGCTGAACTCGATGGATATTCACTTCTACACCGAGGAAACAGCAAACAACCAAAAAATCGTTGACTCCGGCTCAAACAACGATTTGGAAGCAAATAAGAAGCGGATGCAGACGCCGCGCCAACTGTGGGATCCAACCTACAAAGAAAACAGCTACATCGGCAGAAACCATGGAAAATTCCTGCCGCTGCTTCCACGCATCAAGGAATCGATTGACAAGTATTACCCAGGTACCAAGCTCTCCGTCACAGAATACAACCTTGGCGGTGAAAACAACGTGTACGGTGGAATCGGCTATACCGACCTTCTGGGGATTTTCGGAAAACAGGGCGTGTATCTGGCTACTTTCTGGAAAATGGATTCCACTGTCGATCACAAAAATAACCCGACCTATGTATCGGCTGCCCTGAAATTGTTCACCAACTATGACGGCAATAACAGCAAGTACGGTGACCTGAAGGTGCAAGCAGACACCTCCGATATCGAAAACAGCTCGATCTACGGCTCTGTTTTCAAGGACAGCGACAACAATCTGCACCTGATCGTGCTGAACAAGAACAACGATTACGAGATGATTGGAAACTTCCAATTGAACGGTGGAACCACCTACAAGACTGCAAAAGTATATGCGTTTGACAGCAACAGCTCGGCTATTACCGAGCGTGAAGGAATTGCCCAAATCATCGGAAACACCTTCACCTACACGATTCCGAAGCTGACTGCTGCCCATATCGTGCTTTCTGCTGAATAACATGATAGAAAAAAGATCGATCGGCTTATCCCCGGTCGATCTTTTTTTGCAAGCGGTCGATTCGTTTGTGAAAAGCGTTCTGTTCCGCTTTCGGCTTGTAGCGGAGCAGGGCGGTTTTTTTCTTCCACAGGTCATACGCTTGAGATGTATAGCGGAGTGCTTTTTCGTAGTCCTTTTCCTGGTGCTCGATGAGCTTCGCCAACTCGATCAGCAGCTCGTCGGCGACAGGGGAAGCATCTTCAAGGCAAGATTCCCAAAGCGAAATTGCCTGTATGTACTGACGCTGTTTTTTGTACAGCTGTCCGAGTGCCAGCTTTGCTTTTGCCTGAAGCGGATGGGGGCTCTCGGCGATCTGCGAAAAGCCGTGCATGGCCGCCCCATCCTGTCCGAGCAGTTCATACCAGCGCGAAATCTCAAATAGCTCTTCCAAAGTAGGTGTATCCCGATGATACTCGATCAGCAGCTTGGAAAGATGGATATAGAGCGTAATAAGTGAGAGCACATCCCATTCGTTATGGTGCAGAACGCCTTCAACCGGGTCAGGATTGAAATCATGCAGGTACTCAAAATAGGCAACCGGTGCAAGATAGCCGGGGAGATCGTTCGTGCGCTTCACACCGAGCTTTTCCTGCTCGATGATGGCCAGTCGGCACGATTCGAGATCGCGCTTCCACATCCGGCGCGCACCGTGCAACAGGTCATAGTGGCCGAACGTTGGCAGCGCAGGAACCTCGTCTCTAACAAGCGTATGGCGCGTCTTGACCTGCGGCCAGTCAAACGATTTGCCGTTATAGGTGACGAGATGGGTGCTATCCCGGACATCTTCTAGAAACGACTGGTAGAGGGTAACCTCGGAATGAGGGGCAGCGAGAAAATGCTGCCGGACCACAACCTCATCCTCGATGATCCGGCTGTAGCCCAAGAGAAAAATCGTGTTGCCCGTTCCTCCGTGCAGCCCGGTCGTTTCTGTATCGAAAAAGAGTAGATTCTCCGCGTTCATCCCGGCCGCCGATAGCGGATGGGAGAGCTCCGACGCTTCCCAAGCCCGAATGACATCATGCAGCTGGTCAAAGCTGTAACGTCCGTGCCAGTGTGCCAGCGGATAGCGCACCTCGCGCACCATGATGTAATCCTCATCATCACCATACGGCTTTGCCAGTAGCTCCGCCCATTTGTCGGAAAACGGGACGAGAATGGGGGATGATGAAGCGGATGGTGTTGGGGTTGCGCCATCCTGCGATGCGTGAAACGAGTCAGTCGTCGGTACTGTCGGGGCTTGCCCTGTTTCAAGTGACAGGTGGGACTTCATCCGGTTTAGCTTGTTTTTAAGAGACATACGGCTGTCCTCCTTGTGCCGTGCGAAGGAGGGAGAGCGCCAACTCCTTGACGCCCGGCTCGGTATGGCCGATGCAGGACGGGCAACCGGAGGCGCATGGGCAGGAGGCAATCAACCCTTCGGCCTGGCTCAGAATCGTATCGATCTCCTTGTACACCTGCTCACTCAACCCGATGCCCCCGGGATAGCGGTCATACAGGAAGATGGTCGGCTGACCGGAATGCACCGCCTTGCGCTGCGGGATGACGTGAAGGTCGGCGGGATCGCACATAACCAGCAGCGGCGCGGTATGCTGCAGCACGTGGGCAAGCCCGACCAGCCCGCGCTCCACATCTTCATGTCCGAGCTGCTCCAGAATCGTTTCGGAAAAGCTGATCCACGCCGCATTCGTATGCAGCTCCTCCTCCGGCAGATGAATGGGGCCGGAGCCGATATTTTCATGCGTCTCGAACTTGATTTTCTTGAAAATCGTCGCCATCGCATGGACGGACACCTCGCCATAGGCAAACTGTGTCTGCGACCGGTGCAGCGACTTGCCTTCTTCAAGTACCTTGAGCTGCACAGCGAGGTTGGCGTCGGTATAGTAATCGACCTGAACCTCGCGGACGAACGCTTTTTTCTCCTCGTAATCGAGCTTTTCCACCTGATATTGAATCCCTTGATGCAGGTAGATCGCCTCATCATGCAGCAGGGTAAGAGAGCTAAACCGGTCCATTTCCCCGATGACACGCTCACTGCCCCGCTCGCTGATGTCAACGATCACGACATTTTCCTGGGAAGCGGAGCGCAGGCTGATGTTATGGGCCGGGAACGAGTCGTTCATCCAGAACCATTTGCCTTTGGAATGGTGCAGCACCTGCTCCTCGGTCAAAAACTCGAGAATCTCCATGATCTCGGCCTGACCGAAGCGATCTCCTTTCTTGAAAGGCAGCTCGTAGGCCGCGCACTTGATGTGGTCGACGAGAATAATCAGATTGTCGGGATTGATTCGCGCTGACTCCGGGCTGCGTTCAAAAAAATAGTCCGGGTGTGAGATGACATACTGATCGAGTGGCGAGGAGCTGCCAACCATGACGACGACCGATTCGTCCTGTCGTCTGCCCGCCCGTCCTGCCTGCTGCCACGTGCTGGCGACGGAGCCGGGATAGCCGGTGATGACGCATGCTTGCAGCTGGCCGATATCGACACCCAACTCCAGCGCATTCGTACTGACGACACCCATGATATCGCCCTGCCGCAGCCCTCGCTCGATCTCGCGCCGCTGGCTGGGCAAATAGCCGCCGCGATAGCCTTGAATCGTTTTGGGCCCGAGCTTGCGCTTGATCAGCTCCTGCAAATAGGTCAGCAAAATTTCCACGCGGACGCGACTTCGGGCAAACAAAATCGTTTGAATCCCGTTCACGAGAAACTCCTCGGCGATATCGCGCGCATCCAGTGTAGCGCTGCGTCGAATGTTCAACTGCCGGTTGACGATGGGTGGGTTGTAGAACAAAAAATGCTTCGTTCCGGTCGGAGCCCCGTTGTTCGTCACCAGCTCCATCGACTCTTCGGTCAGCTGCTCCGCCAGCTCGCGCGGATTGGCGATTGTCGCAGAGGTGCAGATGAACTGCGGGCTGCTGCCATAATAGGCGCAAATCCGCTTCAGACGGCGAATGACGTTGGCAACGTGGCTGCCGAATACGCCGCGGTATGTATGCAGCTCGTCGATGACGATATATTTCAGATGCTCAAAAAACGACACCCATTTCGTATGGTGCGGCAAAATGGCGGAATGCAGCATGTCGGGATTGGTGATGACGATGTTGCCTGCCTTGCGCACCATCTGCCGGATGTTGGCCGGGGTGTCGCCATCGTAGGTCTCGGATTTGATGGGAAGGCCTGTTTCGTTGATCAGCTCGTGTAGCTCGCTTTTTTGATCCTGGGCCAATGCTTTGGTCGGAAACAGGTAGAGCGCGCGCAGCTGCGCATCTTCGGTCAGCGCTTGTAGGACGGGCAAATGATAGCACATGCTTTTGCCGGAGGCCGTGGGTGTGACGGCGACGAGATGCCGTCCTTCCCGGGCATGGCGAAATGCGGTTTCCTGATGCGTATACAAGGAGGCGATGCCTCGTTTGGTCAATGTTTGGCGAATCCGTTCGTCCAGCTCGGCCGGGAACGGAACCGTTTGCGCCTCACGGGGCGGAATCGTGCGCCAGTGGACGACGTTGTGCATGAACCGTTCGTCTTGCCGAAATTGCTCCAGAATTTCCGGCAACGTCTTTTTACCGATCATGTGATCACCTTCTTCCCTTTTATTCTACGAATGGATGTTCGGGAAGTAAAGGGGGGGAACATAGTCTGATTGGATATGGTATAATTTGTATGTTATGGGGGGTATCTGGTGAAAAAGTGGATTGTGTTTCTTGTGGTCATTGGGGGGGTTATTGCCCTGGTTGTGAGCTGCAATGCGTGGAAGCGGGCGTCTGAGCAGCGCCTTCATGTCTTCTTGCGAGAAGATCAGGTGGTTTCCATAAAATTTTGGGGTTCCCCCGAACCAAAGGAGCCCGTTGATCGAATGGCAACAAAAGAAGAAATCTCGCAAATCATCAGATGGTTCAATGCGGCAACGGATATTCGGGCAAACAAGGAATTCGTTGGATCGACACCTATGGCGGGATTCCAAATCACACTGCAATCCGGTAAACGAGTGGGTATCATCAGATCGGGCAAGGATTTTGAGGTTCAGCGTGATGATGTGATGAAAGACAATATCAGCTATTGGGCCAAACAAAACGACATCCGCGATTTTTTAAACGATCTTGCAAAATAATGTGTAAAAAAGGCACACAGAGCACCTCCTTCTGTAGGAGCGCACTGTGTGCTTTTTTCTTTTCCTAATACAACACCATATTCCCCGTCCGCTTCATCCGCCGCTCCGCTAGCTTGACCAGCCCTGTGGTCAACAGCACCAGCGCCAGCAGGACGGAAGCGAGCGTCAGCAACTCCCCCATAACCTGACCCGGCGCGGCTCCATTCAGCAGCAGCTGCCGAACGAGATCAAGCGCATACGTCAGCGGAAAGCACAGCGAAATCAGCTTGGCCCAGAACGGGAAGGCCAGCGGCGGGATGCGCACCCCGGCAAAAATCAGCATCGGTTCATCCAGCACCGTATACAAAAAGCTGGAGTCCCGCGAAAACAGAAACAATACGATCAACAGTCCGCCCCAGACGACAGCCGAGAGCAGCAGGATGAAAAAGGCGAGCGGAATGCTCCACCAGCTGTTGATGTTCAGGCCGCCGATGAAAAAAACGGCGAGCAGCACAAAGCACAGAAACAGCCAGACACCTTCCGCCAGCGACGAGATGGCGCGACCGTAGATGAACGCCAGACGATTGACCGGCGCGATGAAAATCATCTCCATCGTACCGCCCTGCCGCTCGAAGCTCATCCGCCAGGCAGATTGGACGAGACACCAGAAAAAGATATAGCCCAGGTAACCGGTCAACAGGAAGAGGACAAGCTGATCCGGATCGATAAACCGTGCCAGCGGCGAACTGGAACCAAGCGAGAAGGGCAAAAACGAGTAATATGCGGTAACAAACATGATGACAGGCCAAATCAACAGGCTGAAGTAAATCAGATTGCTGTGAAACGAGTTGCGGTGTTCCTTTTTGATCTCCGCCCATAACAGTGACAGCCATTCACTCATGCACTGCGCACCTCCGCCAGATGCAGGATGACATCCTCCAGCGACGCTTGTTCGGTCGTGAGGCGCAGGACGGGGGAGCGGTGGGTGGCCAGACTTGAGAGGATTACCGGGGTCAAATCCTGCTCTGCGCGTACGATAATTTCGGTGCCTTCGGTTGCCTCCTGCATCTTGCAGCTGCCTCGGTGGACGCGGATTACCTGTTGCAGCTCGTCTGCCAGAAGCTGGGGTAGTGTCGGGATTGTGACGCGCAGCGTGATTTCCTTGAACAGCGATTTCGTCAACTGATCCGGGGTGCCGCGCGCGATCAGCTTACCCTTGTCTACGATCAGTACCTCGTCGCACAGCTCTTCGACCTCATGCATGTAATGGCTGGTCAGCAGGATCGCTTTTCCCTGCTCGGCGGCAAGCTGGCGGACGTGCTGGCGCAGGTGGCGGGCAATCGGCGCATCGAGCCCCAGTGTCGGTTCATCGAGAAAAATATAGGACGGATCGTTGATCAGCCCGCGCGCGATTTGCAGCCGCTGCTTCATTCCTTTGGAATACTGCTCCACCGGCGTATCGGCAGCAGCCTCCAATCCTACCTGTGCCAGCAGCTGCTCGACCCGATCAGTCAATCGAGTTCCCGTAAGACCGTACAGGCTGCCAAAGTAGACCAGATTTTCCCGTCCGGTCAAACGCCAGTAAAGCATGCGCTCTCCACCTGCGATCATGTTGACCAGCCGCTTTACCTGCCGGTCGTGCTTTACCGCATCCAGACCGTCAACCGTGATTGAGCCGCTTGTCGGTTCAAGCAAGGTGGAGCACATTTTGATCGTCGTTGTCTTGCCTGCACCGTTAATGCCCAGCAGGCCGACGATTTTTCCCGGCTCAAGCTGGAAGGACAATCCCGCCACAGCGGTTTTCTCGACCCATTCGCTCCTCAGAAAGCCTTTTTGCTTTTTCACCCGGTATGTTTTGTATACATCGTCTACAATCAGCATCTATTTTTCTCCCCTTTAGCCAAAAATCGTTTCCAGCACGCGTTTTTCCATGCGGCGCACGGTGCCCATTCCAATCGCCAAATAAATGACCGACAAAATGCCGAGATGAATCAGCTGCGGTACACAAGCTGCCAGCCCATCACCCGCGATGACAACGTGGCGAAACGCATCCAGCGCTGGTGTCAGCGGCATGATCATGCCAAGCGGCTGCAGCCATTCCGGAAGATACTGCATCGGAAAGGTCACACCCGAAACGAACGCCATGATCACAAACAGCGTGTTCTGCGTAATGTAGGTGTCGCGGAAGCGCAGCATCAGACTGCCCAGCACGAGCGCCTGACAGAAGAATGCACCTGTCGATAGCAGCCAGATCGCCAGTGCAGACGCAAGGTTGGTGTTGGCCAGCGTCAGCCCGAACGGAATGCCGATCAGCAAAATGACCGTGAACTCCAGAATCGTCCGCATCATCTGCTGGGCCACATTGCCGAGAAAGTAGCCCTTGCGCGACGATGGGGTCAAAAGCAGGGCATCGAGCGTACCTTCTCGCAGCTCGGTAATGAGCGAGCGGCTCACGTTCATCAATGTGGATACGGCAAACGACTGAAAAATGCCACCCAGGATGACATAGGTCAAGTAATCCGACGTTCCCGTATAGTGCGAGAAACGGCTGTCGAGACTGCCGGCAAAGACGTAGGTATACGTAAAGTAGGCAAACAGCACCGTGTACACGCCGGACAGGATGTGGCTGATAAAAAAAGACCACGGATAAGCCCGAAACATGACGATGTTGTTGCGGAGAAAGGTCGCCTTGGCGATTTGCAGCATGGTATGATCTCCTCCTTTATTTGGGAAGTGAAGGGTCGGGTACATCGATGAATTCATGGATATCGACGGCCAGCATTTCAAGGCGGGAAGGGATCGCCCGGTAAAACACATAGCGCCCTTTTCGTTCACCCCAGATGAACCCGGCCTCGTGCAGCAGCTTGATATGCTTGACTACCGCAGGCTCGCTGATGCCGTGCATGTCTGCCAGCTGCTGGATGCAGTATGGGTGAAGCAGCAGATTTTTTAGAATGGTCGCGCGCGTCGGATCGCTGAACACCTTCATTTTCAAAATAAAGTCGGCGGCCACCGTCGCCTTCGCGCCCGTCCCCGGAATGTCCAGCGCCAATCCAACGCTGATCCGCTCGCCATACGTACCCAAGAGCAGGTGTGGAGCAACGAAGGTCGAGGGCTGGACATAGATGTGCTGCAAGTCCCGATACCAGAACTGGTACGTCTGCGCCTTGTGAAACTGCAAAAACTGTTCATGGATGTGCAGACGTGGATGAATGCTGTCCATGAAGGCAAGCGGGTCCTTTTGCAGCTGCTCCGTGGATTCGTGTACCGAGCGGATGAGCCAGGGCTCGATGCGGCGCTGTTCGGGCA
>JBLNEJ010000261.1:0-2719 GCA_050262535.1 Clostridia bacterium | reverse complement strand
TGATTGGGGTCTATTCGGTCGGGATTGGATTGGGCGCATCCATTAGTGCGGGCATGAGCATTCCGTTGCAGCAGCTGTTTTTCGGCTCGTGGAAATGGTCGCTTGCTGCCTGGTCCGGTTTGGCATTGATCGCGCTGTTGTTTTGGCATTATGCGATGAAGCGTACAGCTGCGGCGAATGATGTTGCACCCGCAGAGAAGGAAGCCAGGCTGCCATGGACAAACAAGCGCGCATGGGTGCTGCTTGCTTTTTTCGGGTTGCAGTCTGCCCTGTTTTATTCAACGGCCGCTTGGTTTGCCCCGATTGTACAGGAGGCGGGGATGAGCAGATTCGAAAGCGGAACGCTCGTATTGTTCTTTGCGCTTGTTCAAATGCTTTTTGGACTTGTGATTCCGCTTTTGATGAATGTCTACCCTGCAAGACGCCCGTGGATGGTTGGCTGCTGTCTGGCTGTTTTGCTGGGGTTGGTTTGGCTGGGGCTGTTTCCAGGACATTGGGTATGGGCGCAAGCATTTGTTGTCGGGATCGGGCTAGGCGGATTGTTCCCGATCGGGCTTATGCTGCCGTTGGATGAAACGTCTTCTCCCCAGGAAGCAGGTGCATGGACCGCCATGATGCAGACAGGCGGCTATCTGATTAGCTGTCTGGCGCCAGTTCTGACCGGATATTTGCGGGACGTTACAGGCGGTTATGGGTATTCGTTTGTGTTTTGGATCGTGCTCAGTGTCGCGCTGCTGGCAATCGCGTTGGGCTATGGAAACAAGCAGGGAAGATGAGCGTTGACGTGGTAAGAAAGTTCTGATAAGATGCCAGTAATTGCATATGAGCGGATGATGATTGCGGGAGAGATCGGCGACAGTGATTCAAGGGCCGACACCGAAGGAGCAAGCACCCATAAAAGCCTTGGGATGCAATCTCTCAGGTACCACGTACCGTAAGCGGACGCACCTCTGGAGAGAGCCGTGAGCCACCCAAGGGGAATACTTTGACCCGTGCAAAGTTAAACTCTCAGGTAAAAAGGACAGAGGAAAGGTAGTGTTTTTTCTATCTTTCCGATGTCTTTTTTTTGCTTCGGACGGATGGCAACTTTCATTTAAAGGAGGATTTGCATGGGTTTGCGGGAGTCGGATGTGGATATTTTTCAGGCGATTGAAGAGGAGACCGTAAGACAGCAGCAGACATTGGAGTTGATCGCCTCGGAAAATTTCGTGAGCACAGATGTCATGGATGCAATGGGATCGGTGCTGACGAACAAGTATGCGGAAGGGTATCCGGGAAAACGGTATTATGGCGGCTGCGAGTTCGTCGACAAGGTGGAGCGCCTGGCGATTGAGCGGCTGACAAAGCTGTTCGGGGCCGCTTACGCGAATGTCCAGCCACACTCAGGTGCCCAGGCGAACACGGCGGTCTATTACTCGCTGCTGCAGCCAGGGGACACGATCATGGGGATGAACCTTTCGCACGGTGGGCATTTGACGCATGGCAGCCCGGTCAGTATTTCCGGCAAATGGTTCAATGTCGTCGCCTATGGTGTACGGGAAGACAACCATCTGATCGATTACGATCAAGTGGAAGCGGTTGCGCTGCGCGAGCGTCCCAAGCTGATTATAGCCGGTGCGAGCGCGTACCCGCGGTTCATCGATTTCGCCCGGTTCAAGGAGATTGCCGATAAAGCCGGGGCGCTGTTTATGGTTGATATGGCGCACATCGCTGGTCTCGTTGCAGCAGGGCTGCACCCATCTCCTGTGCCGCATGCTCACGTGACGACGAGCACAACACACAAGACGCTTCGAGGTCCGCGCGGGGGGATTATTTTGACCAATGACGAGGAAATCGCCAAAGGCGTGAACAAAGCCATTTTCCCGGGAATTCAGGGGGGACCGCTGATGCACGTGATCGCAGCCAAAGCGGTTGCCTTCAAGGAAGCGCTTGGCACGGATTTCCGTCTGTACGCCGAACAAGTGATCAAAAATGCAGCAGCGTTGGGACAAACGCTTGTTCAGGAAGGCGCGACACTCGTATCCGGTGGAACCGATAACCATCTGATCCTGCTCGATGTCCGCCCGTGGGGATTGACCGGCAAAGAAGCGGAGCATCTGCTGGAAGAAGCGGGCATTACTGTGAACAAAAACACGATTCCGTTCGATACGGCAAGTCCGTTTGTGACGAGCGGGGTGCGAATCGGGACAGCCGCCATTACAACTCGCGGGATGAAGCAGGAGCACATGGTGCTGATTGGCAAGGCGATCGCTGACGTTCTGAAGCAAAAGGGAGACGCCGAGACGACCAAGAAAGTTCGCGGTCTGGTTCAGGAGCTTTGTGCAACCCATCCGCTTTATGATCGCGCTGCTCAATAGGGGTGGCCGAATATGCTGTATACGAGCTGCTTTGACATTATCGGTCCGATCATGGTGGGGCCATCGAGCTCCCATACTGCAGGGGCGGTCGCGATTGGCCGATTCGTCTATGACTATCTGGAGACAGTGCCTGATCGGGCGGAAATTGTTTTTTATGATTCGTTTGCCCAGACGCACCGTGGGCACGGAACCGACAAAGCGATAGTCGGCGGCCTGATCGGACTTGCGACAGATGATTTACGGATTCGCGATGCGCTTGAGCTTGCAGCATCAGCAGGGATGGCGATAGATTTTCGTTTGGAAGAGGCGTGTCCCTATTACGACCATCCGAATACGGTTCTAATTACCGCCAGCCAAAAGGG
>JBLNEJ010000260.1:0-8626 GCA_050262535.1 Clostridia bacterium | reverse complement strand
ATACCCTCGTACGGGAGCGAGTTTTATCGCCAGCAATTATGCCTATTATCTTTCAGGTAAGAATGTATCCACTACACTTTGTGAAATTCCGGGGGTTTCATCCTATTTATATGTAGCGCTTGATTTTGAAAAAAGAACAAGAGGTGGGGCAGGGCAACAGGAGGGAACGCTCCTTTTGCAAGGGCGGAGACTAAAAATAAAAGCAGCGAATCCGTTTCATCAAGCTGGGGAAGTGACTCAACAAGACTTGATGCAGTGGTTTTTCACTCAATTCAAAAGCACAAGCGCACTGATTATCGATGCCTCCGCAAGCATCCAGAAAGAAACGACAGCTTGGCTAATGGGAATGGCAGATCAGATTTGGGTGGTCGTAGACCCGGACTTCCCCCGCTTAAGCCACGTCGTATATACAGAAAACGCACCTTCATGGTGGAAAACCAACGCCGACAAAATTCGGATCATTCTGAATAAGTGGCATTCCGATTATTCACCAACGGGCAGCATTATCCGAAAGATCGAGGGAACGTTCTCGATTTGGGATCAGCGTATGAAAGCCCCAGAGGTTAACGGCATCATACCGGCACTTGACGGAAAAAAGATCATAAAAGCGCAGTTGGAAGCCCGTTTGTATCTCGAGATGTTTCCTGAAGAAGCCGAGCTATTACATGAGCTGGCCGATCTGGATAAAGGAAGGTTTCTATGAAAAAGAAAACACTGGTAGCAATAGGGGCCGTTTCACTCGTTTTGGCAGGGGGCTGCTTTTATGCAGCAACCACCTACTTGAATGAACTTGCCCATGAAAAGCTGTATGCACCCGTAGTAAAGGTGGCGTATGGCAAGGAGCTTTTACCTTATGAACCGATTACTTCTGATGATGTTTTTGTAGATCAGGAGGAGGTCGATGAAATCATGCCCGACGCTTATCGAAAGGTGGAAGAGGTGTTGGGAAAACGAAGCTTGCAGCCGATGTTTGCAGGGGAGCAGCTGCTCAAACAGAAGCTGGACGAGAATCATTTGCTCCCTGGACCACAAGAGGCAAGATATGAGTTTTCTTTAAGCTTGATGATGCCTGTAACAGAAGTGCGGAAAGGGGATCAGGTGAAAGTGTGGGTGAAATACAAGCCGGAAGCAGAGCTGGAGCAATTGCCCGAGCCCGTTACGTTTACTCGGAACAATCAATCGGCGGAATTTCTTTTTGAAGGACAGCTTGCAACCGTGAAGGATAGCAACGGGATTGAAATTTATACACTGAAGCCATCGTTGCTGCCTCAAGCAGACCAGATTGAGAATCCCTTTTTCGATGCCGCAGAAGCCACGAAGCTGCCAGAAACGGAAAGACGGTTCCGTGATTACCGGGCTCAGCCCTCAGCTGTTCCGGCATTTATCGGGTTTAATTTGACCGACAAACAATATTTGATGCTAACGGAAGCAATGCAATATGGAACCATTCAAATCGGGACGTTTTTGGACGTAAAGGAGAGAAAATCACTTTGAGGGTGTTGGTTTGCTATCCCATTAAGACGCTCGTTGGCTCGTTTATTCCAGATCAATGTGAAGTGCTGACTGTAGAGAGCGAGAACCAGCTTACAAGTACCGCCAGTATTTTCAAGCCGGAAGCAGTCATCATGTTCACGGAGGCATTTTCCAGACAGATCTGGGAATGGGTTCCCGAGGTTCTGCAGCACATGCCACAAAATACACCAAAAATATTTGTCTCTACCAATCGTGATTACCCGTTTGTGCAGAAGATCGTAGAGGAGACGATTACCTGTTCAGCTTATGTACTTCCCCCAGGATTGACATATGCAGAGATCAAAGAAAAGGTAGCCGATATTCTTGGATTGCAACCGTCTTTAGCGGCCGAATCTATCGAAAAGCACAAGGACGTTTGGGGAAAAGTTTTCACTCTGTTAAGCTACGGTTCCGCAGGTGTAACCACATTTTGCGTAAACTACCCGATCCTGCTTGCCAAGAAGTACCCGGCAAGCAAGATTGCAGTGATTGATATGAACCTGGAGAAGCCTGATTTGTCAAAGTATTTTCAGCTAAAAGAGCTGTCTCTCTATCGTCCTGATTTACTCGATTTGGACAAGGCTGAAAAACGCGACTGGCTGACTGCATTCACACAAAGCAAGGCAGCAAAAAATCTTTACTATGCGAGCGGGGCTTGCAAATGGAAAAGTTATGAAATATCAACGTTACTGAAAGTGTTGCGAGCCCGATTTGATTACATTTATTTGGACTGGGGCTTCTGCTTTCCTGAATCAGAAGGATTGCCCAGGTTGTTGAAAGAGTCGGAGCAAAATCTGTTTTTTGTTCGGGCAGATCCATTCAGCCTTGAGCATGCGAATCAGTGGATACAAAAATGGCAGCAGGAAGGGGTGGACCTGCAATTGCTCGTTAGCCACTTTGATCAAGAAGAAATGGGCAGCTACCGGATTAAAGAAAATATGCAGGTGTACGGCATCCTGCCGCGTGTACCAGATGGTCGCGTCAGCCATTCCCATCAACGACGAAGTGTGCTGGTGGAAGAGTTTTTGCCGCCAAAAAATTATAAAAACAGCCTGCTTCAGCTCGTAGATGCCGAAAAGAGAAGCAAGGGAGCAGCGTTATGTTAACACTCTCGGATCAGCGAAATTGGACAAAGGAGCAGCTCCAAAGCGTTGAGGATATCAAGCAAGCTGCCCGTGACTACCTGAACCACTTTGGCAAGACCAAAGATGAAAAGCTAAAAATCAATCAGGTTCTTGCCTCGGCAGAGCATGGTGACAGGGAAAGCCATCGGCATATTACGTTGCATTTGCAGCATTATTTTGAGGAAGTGTTAAAAAGACCCGTAACCGAATCAATTCTCCCGTCGGTGAATGCATATGAAGCGATTACGTTTTCTACATATGGCTGGGGGATTCTGGATGTCGTTCTGCATCTGTCACCGTATGTGGAGGAGGTGCGAATATCCGCTGGAAAACAGGTAGCATACCTGGAGGGTGGGGTCAAAAAGTTTTTATCCTACAAGCCAAGCTGGCAAGAAGTAGAGATGCTGCAGCAAAAGCTGGCCAATTCAGCCCATTTGACCTTTAACGAAAAAAAGCCGCGCCTAAGCGGATATCTTGAAAAGCTGAAAGCACGGCTTACCATGTTTACGTTTCCCTATTCCCGGTGTCCGGTTATTATCGTCAGGCGGTTCACGACGGTTTCCTTTCAATTGGACCAGCTTAGGCAGCAAGCATTGTCTACTTTTGATGAAAAGGTCCAGCTTTTGCTGGAACAGCAGGTTTACGGGAGAGGAAACGTCCTTGTGATTGGACCGATGGCCGCGGGTAAAACAACGCTCATGATTTGCATGCTGAAGCTGAAGAACCCTAACACCGACTATGTCACCATCTATGAGAGCGAGCATGAGATGCGCTTTGCTGATGTGTGGCCCGGCGAGGTCATCGAACTGCAAAATGTCGAGGAAATTGGAATTGATCTGGCTAGCAGCTTCAAAGATATTTATCGCTCAACGGCCAATACGGTATTAATCGGCGAGATTCGGGAGCCGATTGAGGCTTATCATTTCATTAACGCGGGTATTCGGGGAACTGACGCGACCATAGCGGCACTTCATGAACGGTTTCCACGTCAGGCGCTTAACGATTTAACCGATCTGGTCTATCAATACGGAGGGAGAAGTGTTGAATTGACACAGGAACGGATTAGTCGGGCTGTTAATTTCGTTAATTCATTGAAGTACCGTAATAATGGTCATCGTTTTATCGACACCATTACGGTTGCTGAATGGAATGATGTCATGGCGAGGGTGGAATCGGTACCGTTGGTGTACCGAAATATGGCGACAGGAGAGTATGAATGGACGGGAAAACAGCTGTCTGGTGAACTGGTCGAGCATATGTGTACCTTGGGAGAAGCTGATCTTGGAGTTTTGCGTGAATTGGGGATTACTGACATAAGGAGACAGCTATGATTCGCGTTTTGCTTGCGCCAATGGTATTGTGTCTTGTCATCGCTTTTGTCGCCTGGGGAATATTTGCAGTCAAAACATGGACAGCACCACGCGTGTTTTATCCAAAGACCCTGCAACTTTTGCGCAATAAAATGCTCGCAGACGCACATGCAAGTCAAGTCTACAAGCGGTATGAAGTGTGGTGCAGCTTTGCAGGGGGACGCATGCTGCCCGAGGACTATTTTGTGATTTCGCTGGTCGGGGCTGTTGCCGGGTTTATCAGTGGACTTCTTTTGGATAACGTGATGATTTCCTTTTGCTTGTTCCTGTTGTTTTTATTCCTGCCGACGTTGATTTTGTATGCAAGATATACCGTGCTTCTGAACAGAAAGATTAGTTCCTTCGGCCACTTTGTTGATCTCTTTTCACGCTATTACAGTAGTCGGAAGAATATTGTACTGGCCTTTCGGGACATGCTCGAGGAGTGTCCAAAAGAGCTGCAAAGCGAGCTGATTTTATTGGTAAATCAATTGGCTGACGGGGGAAGTGCGGTTCGGGCTGTTGAGAGTTTTGCAGATCGTCTCAACCATGGATGGGCTCATGATTTTGCAATCTATATCATCAGTGGATTAGAGGGCGAGACAAGGGATATCCAAACCTCGCTAAACCGGCTGACGAATGAAATGTTTGTGATGCAGGATGAACGTCAGGAGCGACAAAGTGAAATTTACAGCATTTGGATCAGCCTCATTATCGTGATTATGATCTGCATTTTATTGATCCCGTACAATCAAGCATTGCTAAAAGATTCATTACGACTATATTTTTTGACGCCCGATGGGCAATCCTTGCTGGCGATTGCGCTAACGGTGTGGTGTTTTTGTATACTGCTTGCTTTTATCTGGGGAAAGAGGCATGAGTAATGGGGATTTCCGTTCGTTTGGCACTGTTGGTTTGCGGATCGTTGTTGCTGGTCGTTCCTATGATTGTCACAGGTGTGTATCTGGCCGAGATGAAGTGGAGAAATAAAGGAGTTGTTTTTCGGAAGCTTACACATTCCTGGAGACAGCTGATCGGAACGGAAATGAGCGATTCGTGGGTGCGATTGCTTTCGGCAGCAGGTACTCCGTTTGGGTGGGGGAAGCTGGAATGGGTCTCGATCCAGTGGGGCTGCGGCATTCTCCTGGCGCTTCTCGTACTCGTTTATCGGCTCATGAACAATAGTGGTCCATTTCCGCTATTCAGCTTTATCATACTTCCCGCGATCGGCTATTTGGTGCCTTTCATGGTGCTACGCTGGTGGAGGAATCTGCGGGAGGAAATACTCAGCGTGGATATTGCTCGTTTTATCAATCGCTACATCAATCTGATGGAAAATCATGTACCTCCTTACCAGGCTATGGTCAAAGCGGCACGCCCGACGAGAATGTTGAAAAGGTACGTCCCGACGCTATCCGACTGGAACAAAGACCGATTTGAATCATTGGAGCAATTCAAACGGCGACTGGGAGTTGATGATGGGGTCATCCTCATCTCCAACATGCGTACGATTGACCAATTGACCACGGAGCAGATGGGGCTCACCATGCAGCGATTGGAAATGACCGTCGATAACCGCCGAATGTACAGGCATCGCAAAAAAATTAAATCGCTAGGCATTGCCTACAGCGTCATTGTGTATCCGGCCTTTTATATCGGGCTGATCGTGGCCATGTTTCCGTGGTACAAGCTGCTGACAGAGATTCTTGACAAATACCTGGTATAGAGGGGGAAATGTCCTGTGACCAAACTGTTGTCTATCTTTGCGTGCCTGATATTTTCTCTCGGTGCAATTGTCTCGAGCATGGGACATGTCAACCAAGCAGTTGTAAAAGAAGATGGACTGCGGGACAAATCAATAAAGTGGATTAAGCATGCAGTTCCGTCCAATAAACCATAAAAAGGAGTGTTTTTCAAATGTCAAAGATGTTCTTCATTTTCCTTGCGTGCGTCATGGTTCTCGGTATTGGGGTAAGCAGCTACGGCAATGAGCTTTCCCCTTCCGCTAATGAATCCGCCAGCCATATCAACCGGTCTGTCGGGTCGCTTAACTACGATACAGGTGGAGAAACGATCAAATATACCACACAAGAAGGGAAGTCATATTCAAGCCCAGTGCCGTCTCCATGAATCAGCTCTTGAGCTTGCTCATGATAACCGCATTCGTAGGGATGCTGTGTGCTGCGTTCTGGTCAACGGATGTTGAAAAGCAGGTGATGGGCAATCAAGAGGATCGCATCAAGCAGGCCGCTACCCTCATATTTCATTAGGGAGAAAGAGAGTAAATGAGCAAGCTGAAAGTATTTCTTGTCTGTTTGAGCGTCATGCTGTTCGTTTTTTCGGCCATTGCCTGCATGGAGACATACTCGCTGGAGCGAGCCATTGCGAGAGGGGTTTATACGGACGTCATCGACGATATGCAGGATATCGGATATCTGGATAGTCAGCTTGCTGAATATTACAGGGGGAAAATGCATGCGTGGGGATGGGAGAGCGAGGGTGGCGATTATTTCGTGGGAAGCTGGCCGACGAGTGAAGCAGCGAGAGCGCGAAAGGAGCGGCAAGAGCAGGTTTCGCTGACCCTCTCGATCCACCCTTCAAAAGTATCACAATGGGTCAATCTGCTTGTAGAGGGAAGAGCGAGCTTCCATTTTTCCGGGGTTCGCCCCTCAGAATACTTTGATCAAGGGTGGTAACGAGTGAACAAGTTGATTTCCGTTCTGGCTGTAATGGTAATCGTCATACCGATTTCCATAACCGTTTTAATTGAAGGCCCAAACAATTTGCTCGATGCTTGCACGGTTTTTTTTGAAAATCTGTTCGCTGCAGCTGCACGATTCGGTACAGCTTGATGGGACAGCTTGTTACAACGATTATCAGCATCTTGCTGGTGCTGCTTGTACCATTGGGAATCGTCCAGGTACACACAGCACTTCAAATGGAAAACGAATTGCTTGAACTAAGCTTGGCTTCCACCAAATTTGTGAGTAACCGCGGAGGAACGAGTGATACCGATGTCATGCTTGCTCTGGACTCATACATTCAACTAGAATTGTCCCAGAAGCAGTATCGGCTGGATCGAAAGGACATCAAAGTGAACTTGATGAGGAGCAAGATCCACAATCCGCCACTGTGGAGCCACGAAGATGTCTTTCAGGTGCGTTTGGAAATCCCGTACCCAGTCATTTCTCAATTATTCGCAAGTTGGCAGCAGCCGCTCCAAACAGTAAGAACAGGAACGGTCAACACGATGGACTACGATTTGTAGGGAGGTTATGTTGTACGGGAATTCAAATACTGACACTGTCCATGACCCTCTTCTTTCTATTGATGGGACTGATCGTCGTAGACAGCGACCTTGCAATGCAGAAAAAACAAGAGGTCAAAGCGCTTCTGGAATTAGCGAATCACGATGCAACTTGGGCGATTGATCAGGAATTGAAAACAGAAGGGATCATCGAGCTCGTCACAGCTGAAGCAGTGGGGAGATTTGATCGTCGAATGGCTGATAATGGGCGATACACCCGTCAGGATACGCTTTACAAGCCCGACCGAACAAGCGTAACGACCGATCCTCTTGCATTTCTCCATTACTACGTCGACTTCCAGCAGTGGAAAAAGGATACCCACCTTTCTCTCCGCTACTCATCCAATCGACTGCTTCTGGAAAATGTCACGATATCCAATCAAAGCAAGCAATCGGGTGGAAGCTTGCAAATCACCATCACTACAGCGGACAATCAGATGGTTAGCTTGGCACCCAAGCGGATGGTCGGACCTTCTCTGGTGGCTGTCTCCTACGTCGATGAACGACCACTTGTGCCATTTTTGCCAAGCCATTCCTTCCCGGTTGTCAGTGTCGAGGAATTGAAATGGTAATGAAAGGTTTTCAATTACATAAATATTTTACCCCAACCTTATAGGCTTATTTACAAGCGCCGAATTATTCTGTTAATATGTAAGAAAGCGTTTCATCGGTCGGCGATTGTAAGGAGGCTACTCTCCAAACACCCCGTGCGACAGAGGCATGATACGCAAGTGAAGTGGGGTAGTCTGTTTGTACGATAAAGATACAATTTATGTCGTTGGTGACGCACAGTCCTCTACGAACAATCCGATCACGCAGCAATACAGCACATTCTTTGTCGGACTTGTTGTTGATACAGTGAGTAACAAGATCGTTGATGCCAGCTGTTCTTCCACGATCCAACTGACGTCAGATTTTACCCGATCCATTTTTACCGGACATTCCATTTTGGCTGCGGATGAGGTAGAAAATGAGATTCGTAGCCGTTATTTCGGTTCATCTCAAAAAGCGTTAATCGTTGCTTTCAAGGACGCGCAGAAGAAGTATAAATTGGCTCTGGCCGCGCGTCAAAGAAAAGACAACGACAAATAAGAGAGCTGCTTTATTTATTCGTATGCCGCGCATACACGTAAATAAAACCCAGCAAATGCGTGCCTTGTGCTGCGTTTGTTGGGTTTTTGCTTTCTTGGATGTGTACAAGTAAAAAAGGAGGGAAACAGTTGTTACAGTTTATCATCCGCAGATTTATCTCCATGATTGTAACGCTTTGGCTCATCATTACAATGACTTTTTTCCTCATGCACGCTATTCCCGGATCACCTTTTGAAAAAGAG
>JBLNEJ010000259.1:0-3569 GCA_050262535.1 Clostridia bacterium | reverse complement strand
TTTTTTGATAGGCTGCTTCCGCAACGGCGGGGACGAGCGATATCGACAACGAATACGTCAAAAAGGTAGGAAACAGCAGAAGCGGCACGGCCATGCCGGCGAACTGCCCGTATAACCCCGTCGCCTGCATCGTTGTCACCCCGGAGACAATCAGGGCAAAGGGAACGAGCATCGGCTCCAGCACGTAGGCAATCGACCCGACCAGACGACTTAGCGTAACCGGGAAGGAAACGCTGAATAGACTCGCAATGGTCTGACGATTTTGAGACAAGGAGGCAAGCAGCGGTCCTTGCAGCAACCGCTCTGTCGTTCTCCGGCTGCTTTTGCGCGTTTGCCAGAGCATATACAACAGCCCGGCGCCTTCACCAAGCAAGATCGAAATGACCGCACCCGCTGTTGCATACTCGACACCCTGATCCAGAAACGCAGCGGTGATCACGAATACAAACAGCAGTCGTACAAGTTGCTCCAGCAGCTGTGAAGCGGCCGTAGGGATCATGTTTTGCTTGCCTTGAAAATAGCCTCGGAGCACAGCGGATATACTGGCGATAGAAATGACAGGAAGGGATGCCAGTAAGACCAGGTAGGCACGTTTGTCCGCAAACATGAAACTTGTGAGCCATTTGGACGTAAAGAGAAGAATCAGGCTTATTGTTAAACTGAAGGCAATGGTCGTCAGAAGCGAAAGAATGAGATAACGGCGGGATTTTCCGATATCACCGGCAGCTTCAGATTCCGCTACCTGTTTGGCGATGGCAACCGGCAGTCCGAAGGTGGTGAGCGTAATCAGGAAGTAAAGCAGTGGAACAATCATCTGATAGAGTCCCATTCCCTCTGCACCTATCATGCGGGAAAGGATGATTCGATGGGCAAAGCCGAGTATTTTGGTAACCGCACCGGTGGCAATCAGAATGATTGTACCGTAGAAGAACGATTGTCGCATACAAAAGTCCTTTCCTTCGTGGTTTGGGCAACGTACACTTATCATTAAGGTATGGACGTGCCGGGCTCGGCATGACAATTTTGAGAGGAGAGACAAAACAATGGATGCTCGTGGACAGTTGCCGCACGGGGAATGGTATGAAACCGTCAGTGAAATCTGCCTCAGCAAGGCGGAGGAGTTTTCCTTGATGGGATATGACAGCATTGGGCCGGAGGATGTATGGAAATGTGTGGCCGGACAGTACAAGCAGGTGCCGCCCCTTCATCAACTTGTAAACGACATTCTCTCCTTGAAAATTACTAAATATATGAATTGGGTCATGATTTCGATGTATAAAAATCCGGACTCGATTTGACACAGATTTTTCCGCTTGGCTATAATGAGCATGTTGGTAAAACGGTTATCTGGATGTAAGCCAGCGAGTGCTGTGAGGGAAAGGGGCATAATAGAGAAATGATTAAATGGAGCAGATTTCTGCTCTTCCTCGTTGTGGTGGGCATGTTAATCACTTTGGTCGTAACGACTACGGGGCAAGTGGCAAGTAATGTAAAGCTGGGATTGGATTTGCAAGGCGGTTTCGAAATCCTGTACAAGGTTGAACCGCTGGAAGGAAAACAGGTGACGTCCGATTTGCTGAAGGCGACCGCCAAAATGGTGGAAAAACGCGTGAACATTGGCGGCGTTTCCGAACCGGATGTTACGATCGAGCTACCTGACCGCATCCGTGTGAAAATTGCTTCTGCAAAGGCAAGTCAGGAAGAACTGAGAAAAATTATCGGGAAGCCCGCTGTATTGACGTTCCGCGATGAAACCGGAAAAACGGTCATGCAAGGAAGCGATCTGGCGCCAAACGGAGCAGGGGTCGGCTTCGATGACCTGAAGCGTCCGTTGGTTACTCTCAAGTTCGCAAATCCTGAGAAATTTGCCGAAGTAACACGCGTGAACCTGAAGAAGCAGGTTGCCATCTACCTGGATGAAAACATGCTGACCAATCCGGTCATCCAACAGGTGATTACCGGCGGAAGCGCGCAGATCAGCGGGAACTATACCGTTGAATCAGCTCAGCAGCTGGCGGATATTCTTAACTCCGGTGCACTGCCAGCCAAGCTGATTGAGATGCAGGTAACATCCGTTGGTGCCAGCCTCGGTTCGATGGCTTTGCAAAAAACGATTTACGCTGGTTATATTGGCGCAGCCTTGATTTTTGTATTCATGCTTGTCGTTTATCGCATGCCTGGGATGATTGCCAACATTACCTTGGCGGGCTTTACGTATTTTTGTATGCTTGTGCTCGACTGGATGAACGCAACACTGACCTTGCCTGGTATCGCCGGCTTTATTTTGTCGGTCGGGATGGCGGTGGACGCCAACATCATCACGTATGAGCGGATTCAGGAAGAGATTCGTACCGGGAAAACCATTCTGTCCGCATTCCGTTCTGGTCAACGCCGTTCGTTTGTTACGATCATCGATGGCCACGTTACAACGATTATTGCTGCAGCCGTGCTGATGTTCTTCGGGACAAGCTCAATTCAGGGCTTTGCCATCATCCTGATCATGACGATCATCGTCAGTATTATCACAAACGTATTTTTCTCGCGGTTCTTGCTCTGGATGGTCATTCGCGCCAACATGTTCAAGAAACCGGTCTGGTACGGTGTAAAGGAGAGTGACATCAGTGCGCTCTAAGAAGCTCGATCATGAGGATGTCATCAAGTTTGACATTGTCAAAAATAGACGTAAATTTTATGCGATCTCAGGGACCATTATGGTTCTGGGGTTGGCGATCATGCTTATTTTTGGACTCAACCTTGGTGTTGACTTCAAAGCGGGTACACGTTTGGACCTGTTTATTGGCAAAGAATTCAATACCGAAGATGTGCAAAAGATCATCGCGGAAAAAGCCCCCGCTTATCACGCGTCTCCCGTAACCAAATTCGGTGACAAGGACATGTCCGCGACAACCCGCTTTGACCAGAAGGTTCCTTCCGCAGAGCTGGAAACAATTGAGAAGGCCATGAAGGAAAAGTACGGGAACCAGGTAAGCAAGCAGGAATCGTCGGTTGACCCTTCGATTGCCCGTGAGCTTGCATGGAAAGCAGGGGTGGCGCTCGCCATCGCTTCTGTGGGGATCATCATTTATATTGCGATCCGATTCCAGTTCCTGTTCGGGATTGCCTGCGTCATCGCGCTGCTGCACGATGCGTTCATTCCGATTGCACTGTTCTCGCTGTTCCGATTGGAAGTCGATTTGACCTTTATCGCTGCGATTTTGACAATCGTGGGCTATTCGATCAACGATACGATCGTTATTTTCGACCGGATTCGTGAAAACCTGCGTACAATGAAGTCCAAAACGCCGGAAGATTTGGAGCACCTGGTCAACGTCAGCTTGTGGCAGACGATGCGTCGTTCCGTCTTTACGGTAGCAACCGTATTTTTCACTGCATTGGCGATTGCCGTGCTCGGCAGCGAGGGAATTCGCAATTTCTCCCTCGCACTGATCTTCGGCTTGGTCAGCGGTACGTACTCCTCGATTTTCATTGCGGCTCAAGTATGGGTCACATTGAAAAAGCGGGAAATGGCCAAGAAAAAATTTGCTCCAGCCCCAAATGAAGCATAAGCG
>JBLNEJ010000258.1:0-3065 GCA_050262535.1 Clostridia bacterium | reverse complement strand
TTCACCAGCCTTCGGCACAACGACCGCGACTACCGCCTCAATCCAGTACGGATGCGGTACGCCGATCACGGCGACCTCCGATACTTTCGGATGCTGGTAAATGAGCTCCTCCACTTCACGGCTGGCTACGTTTTCGCCGCCTGACTTGATCATGTCCTTTTTGCGATCCACGACGGTGATGTAGCCTTCTTCGTCCATGATGCCGAGGTCCCCGCTATGGAACCAGCCGTGCTGGAAGGCAGCTTCTGTTTTCGCTTCATCACGGAAATAGCCAAGCATAGCGTGACTCGTCCGGTGTACAATTTCTCCGACCGTGCCGCGTTCTACCTCGTTGCCGTCGTCATCGACGATGATCGTCTCCACATTCAGCGATGGCTTGCCTGCCGAGCCGGGCTTGCGCAGTTGGTCAGCAGGCTTAAGAACGGTTGCGAGCGGCGCAACCTCTGTCTGCCCGTAAAAGTTATAAAACTGCGCACCGGGCAACCGCTGATTCAGCTCCTTGAGAATCTCGACGGGCATGATGGCCGCACCGTAGTAGCACTTTTTCAGCGAGCTGAGATTGCGAGCGGCGAACTCGGGTGACCGGAGCAGGGCAATCCAGACAGTGGGTGGACAAAACAGCTGTGTTGCCTTGTACGTTTCAACAGTCTCCAGCATCAGGCCGGGCGTTGCCTGCTCCAAAATGATGCCGCTTGCGCCTAGGTAGATGTAGGGACCGAGGAAGCAGTGAAGCTGTGCGCTATGAAACAGCGGCAACGCATGAATCACCACATCATCCTCTTTCATGTCTCCGTCGATAATCGTGCTGACATATTCGGTAATGACGCTTTTGTGGGTGAGCATGACGCCTTTAGGCTTCGATTCAGTTCCGCTCGTGTAGAGGATGTGCACGACATCGTCATCGTCCAAATCGACCTGCGGTTCCCAACGATCTCCGTTTTCAATAAGTTGACGGAAAGGCACCCAATTCCCGACGGGGGCGGCTGGTTTGGAGATGATGGAACACAGGACAGGTGAGCAGCCGGATTGACGAATCGCTTCATCGGCAAGCCCGATAAACTCAGGAGAGACAAAGCAGGCACTTACTTCCGCATGGCTGAGAATAAAGGCGACATCCTCCTGATTCAGCATGTAGTTGATCGGGACCATGATGATCCCTGCCCTGGCGAGAGCAAAATTAAGAATGGCAAAATCCATCGAGTTACGCGAAAACACGGCAACCCGGTCTCCTTTGGTCAGCCCTTTGGCAAGCAGCACATGGGCGGCCTGATTGACGATGTCATCCAGCTCCTTGTATGTAAGCGCTTCCTCGTAGAAGCGCAATGCTACCCGCTCAGGATAACGCCTCCTGCTTCGCCGCAAAATATCTCCCAATGTGTTTCTTCTAGCTCGTTGAATGTCACTCATATGCTCCCTCCATTCTTTTTTTGCCTCTGGTTTTTTCGGTATAATATGTATATTCTTACTTATTCAATAATTCCGTCAAGTTAAATTTCAGTCCCAAGCGAAAACGAATCGCTTTCTTTTGTCCGAATGGCATGGGAAAATGATGGTAAATCTAGCGGTTGCCCGGTTCCATCGCGATTCGCAAAGGAGAGACGTGAAGATGAATAATGTTTTGCTGGGCGAACACATCAAATTAACAGTTTTGGCCAGGCAGGATGCGCATGTAATTGCCACGTGGCAGGAGGAGCACGGTTTTTTGCGCAATCTGGATGCATTGCCTGCTGCTCCCAAGTCGATTGAGCAGATCGAAGAGTGGCTCGATGGGGCACGCAAGTCGGCAAACAGCTACCTGTTTGGCATTCGTCTCAAGGAAACAGATGAGTTGATCGGGTATGTGGAGATTGACGGCATTTTGTGGAACCATCGTGTTGCCGGCATTGCTATTGCGATCGGTACGCAAACGCAGCGCGGGAGAGGATATGGGCGGGAAGCGCTCGAACGGCTGCTGGCGTTTGCTTTTATGGAATTGAACCTGCATCGCGTGCAGTTGACCGTATTCGCTTATAATCAGCCCGCCATCACCCTGTATGAGAAAATGGGCTTCAAGCAGGAAGGGGTTTACCGTGAGTTCCTTTGCCGTGATGGACAGCGCCACGATATGCTCTTGTACGGAATGCTGGAGAGAGAGTGGAGGGAACGGATGCCATGAAACGAAAATATGCCAATCGACCGGATTGGAAGCGCATTATCCGCAATCGGTACTCGTGCATGTTCAAAGAAAGGGATCGTTTCAACGGCTACGTGACGCTTTTTTTCATCGATGAGCTGACAGAGCCGGCCATAATGGGATGTCAGGGAAAGAAGTTTTGTGTAGCAGACGCAGGGTATGGTTGGCTTCAGCATTTTCCGCAGGGGAGCCATTATACGGTAACGTCGATGTTCGATGAAAAAGGACAGATCGTGCAGCACTACATTGACATCGTCCATGAGCATGGTGTGACCGAAGCGGGAATCCCTTGGTTTGACGATATGTTTTTGGATGTTGTTCATTTGCCGACAGGGGAGTTGGAATTCATTGTTGGTGACGATCTCGACGAAGCACTTGCCAACAAACGGATTTCTCCGGAGCAGCATGCGCTTGCATGGGACGTGGCGAACAAGCTGAAAGGGCAGATTGAAGCGGGGGCTTTCCCGCTTTTTGACCTGTGCACGCAACACTATCGAGAATTAATGGGCAAGTTGTAAAAGTGGCCTGAACGGGGGATAGTAGTAACGATTTACCATCTTTTCTTTCAAGGAGGCGACAATAAGCGATGGCGAAGCACAACAACACTGAAAAGCGTCCAACGACCGATTCGGCAGGCTCGCGGAGTACCCCGCCGAAAACAGGAGAGAACACGACCCATAATCGTAAAAAATAAACCGGGAGGCAATTGCTTCCCGGTTTTGTTGTGCGCCCAGCATGGGCGTTACCTATAGGGTTAAAGTCCCGAATGGTGAAGGCAGTAGTAGCCATTAGCTCAAGACAAGGGTGTCCATCGCGAGGTGGAATCTGAAGGAAGTCGGCGGCAAATCTCCGGTCTGAGGAACACGAACCTCATATGAGGCTCACGCTCGTT
>JBLNEJ010000257.1:0-7922 GCA_050262535.1 Clostridia bacterium | reverse complement strand
TTACTAAAACTTCGGGGGGGGCCCCACAAAACACCCACCCTAATAACACACCACGGCCCGGTTCATGAAACGAGCCGCTTCATTGGGCAATGAATTAGTGACGGGCAGCCGATTCCGAGATTTCGTAAAGCGCTTCGCTCGCCTCGTCATGATGGACCTGACGAACAGCCATGTCACCGATCGCGACAATCCCCACGAGCTTGCCATTCTCTACAACCGGCAAACGACGAATTTGGTACTTGGCCATCAATTTTGCGGCATCATCAACGGTCATGCCCGGTTGTCCGAATACAATATCACGAGTCATCACCTGCTCCACCTTTGCCGAGCCTTCACGTTTTTCGGCAAGGCCCCTGATGACAATATCGCGGTCGGTAATCACACCGATGCAATCATTTTTTTCATCGACAACGGGGATGACCCCGACATTCCAGTCACGCATTTTGACGGCTGCTTCATACACATTGTCCTGAAGGGTTACCGTTGCCAAGTCTTTCGTCATAATTTCACGTAATGTACGATTTTCTAACTTAGTCATTCGCGCATTCCTCCTTTGCATGATTACAGTGGGTAGTCTCTCCTGAAGCCGCTTGTTTCATGCAGAGCCCTTGTTTGCTGGCAGGTGAATCCGACAGCTTCATGAACGTTCCCGTTTTCGATTGCACTTCTGTACAAAACCTACTATCATAGGAGTGTAATAACAGTTAGGAGGAAAACAGATGGTAATTAAAGAGACTGGACTGAACGGCAAAGAAGCGCTGTTGGTCGACATGGATACCTATATGCATGATCTCGGCTTCGTCCGTTGGGCCTGGGATTATCAGCATGCTACATACGACTACAAATTGGTCGAAAAAGGAACAACCTACTACCTCCGTATTCAAGCCAATGCAGTTGAAGGCCGCCTGGAAGAATCTCATGCGCTTCTCCGCTTGGACGAGCCATTCATGGGAAAGCACATCTTCCCACACGGTGTTGACTACGACGCACCGATTCCAGACAATGTACTGAAAAACGCAAGAGCCAAACTGCAAGCGCTTGGCGAGAAGCTGGCAAATCATTAATCAATAATCCTGCATACTGAAGTTGCTGACAGAGAGGTGAAACATCCTCTCTGTTTCGCATCCGGGAGGTGGTTTCGGCGATGAAGTCACGTGGCGTCCCCGATTTTTTACTTCTGTTCTTAACAGCCCTGCTTGTCGGTTTTGGTATCTTAATGGTGCTTTCGGCCAGCTCCATATATGCGCACACAGGAATTTATACAAGCAAAGGCTGTCCGGTTAACATTTGCGGGGGCGACGAACTGTATTTCGTAAAAAGACAGGCCATCTTCCTTGGCATAGGCGTCATTGGGATGCTGTTTGCCATGAATTTGCCCTTTGCCTTTTACAAGCGCAATTTTTTGTTCATCTGCTTTGTTTCGTTATTTTTCCTGATCATCGTGCTGATCCCGGGGATTGGGGTCTATGTCAACGGGGCTCGTTCCTGGATCAGGTTGGGTGGCTTCAATATGCAGCCGTCCGAATTCGCGAAGCTCGGGTTAATTATCTATCTTGCTGCACTCATCTCCAAAAAAGAGAACCTCTTCCTCTCTTTTAAAACAGGGCTGATCCCTCCATTGGTTGTAACCGGGGTCTTCTTTCTGCTCATTGCAGCGGAGCCTGACCTCGGCTCAGCCGTGATCCTCCTTGGGACGGCTTCCGTTGTTCTCATTTGTGGAGGAGCACGAATCCGGCACCTGTTCATGATCGCAGCCCCGATCTTCAGCATGTTTTTCTTCAGCTACATTACGCTGAAGGACCATGCCTTGGCGAGGATCACCAGCTTCATGGACCCTTGGGATGATCCGTTGGGCAAAGACTACCATATTACCCAGTCATTCTTTGCCATTGCACGGGGCGGCTTGGAAGGGACGGGATACGGAAAAGGGATTCAAAAATATTTGTATCTTCCTGAGGCACATACGGACTTTATTTTCTCCGTAATCGCCGAGGAGCTTGGCTTTATCGGAACGACGCTGTTTCTACTGGTTTTCTTGCTCTTCCTGCTCCGGGGCATTCACATTTGTTTGAAGTCGAAGGACATGTTTGCCTCACTTGCCGGAATTGGTGTTGTTACGATGATTGCGGTTCAGGCGATCATCAACATTGGCGGTGCAACCGGTTCACTCCCGATTACCGGGGTTCCTCTGCCGTTCATCAGTTACGGTGGGTCCTCACTGCTTGTCTGTTTGCTTGGGACCGGCATTTTGCTCAATATTTCACGTGAAGTAAACCGGCAGAAGGCAGCAGACCTTAACGCCTAGCCCATAAACAAAGACCGATCGACCTGCGTGTTTTGCCACGCCAGTCAATCGGTCTTTGTTGAATTACCCGATCTCGATGCCCTCAACTCGTACATGAACCCCTCGCACTTCCAATCCGGTAAAGCCTTCCACCAGATCCTTTACCTGTTCCTGCAAATGGCGACAGACCGATTGAATGATGGTTCCATAACGAACCGAGACCCTCAGCTCAATGGTAGTCCCTTCCTCATCAATCGATACTTGTACACCCCGCGCTACGTTTTTGCCGCTCAATCGCTTCGACATCTCGTCATACAGACCGTTGGCTTTCGTCACGATTCCGGGAATGTCCTGAGCCGCCATACCAGCGATCACCGCCACTACGTGATCGGCAATCTTCACCTCACCGCGTCTCCAATGGTCCATGTAGCAGCCCCTCCCTGATATTCACCTTATTACTCATTATATCCATCCAGAGCTTGGGTTTGGAAGATACTTTCTGGGACAATTTTGCTTAAAGTGGGAGCTGTGCATCTTGCCTCGATCAAGGTCGGAAAGCCGTCCGCTACGCTTTTCTGCAAGGCGTATGCGAGCTGCTGATTCGTGGATGCCTGAAATGCTGCAATCCCGAATGCTTCCGCCAGTTTCGCAAAGTCCGGATTGTTCAGCGACATGCCGTATGGCCGCATGCCCTCTTCTTTCATTTTCTGTTCTTCCAGTCCAAGCGTACGATTGTTAACAACAATCACGGTCAGCGCCAATCGCTGCTCCGCCAGCGTCATCAGCTCTCCAAGCGACATGATCAAGCCGCCGTCACCGACAATGGCAACAACCTGTCGATCAGGCATCGTCAGCTTGGCTGCGATTGCCGCAGGGAGAGCGAAACCCATCGTTCGCCATTTGCCGGAAAAGAGCGGAATGTAGTCATCCGCCTGGAAGGCCCGGTTGAACCAGACCGTATGCTCGCCGGTATCAATCGCAAGGATCGCCTCCGGTTGAATATGTTCGGACAGTATTTTCATCAGCATCTCCGGCCGGATTTTGTCCTCCACGGAGCCATTCGTCCAGGCGTCTACCTCGTTTCGGTACTCCTCATGCAGGTGAGCAAGCTGTTCCCTCCACCCTGTCATCTGATTCGAAATCCCATCTGCACGGCTTTCCCACATGGCAACGGTCTCCGCTGTCCGGGCCAAAACCGGGAACAAATTGGCATGGGCATGGAATGCTTGCAGTCTCTCATCAATCTGGATGATAGCCAAATGCTGCGGGATGTATGCCTTCGGAAACCACATGGCTCCCCAAATGACAAGCAGATCGGCTTGGGCCAAAGCCTTCAAGACGGTTGTACTGCCTCCGTCCCCGATCCCGCCAAGCAATTGTGGATGATCGGCTGGCACACAGCCTTTCGCTCCCAGCGTCAGAATGATGCCGGCACCGGTCTTCTCGGCAAATTGTGTTATCGCTTCAGCGCTCTTCCTCGCCCCTGTTCCGAGCATGAACAACGGTCTTTTTGCCTGCAGCAGCCGTTCACAGGCTGCCATCACTCTCCCTCTGTCTGCTAGCGGAGAAGCTTTTTGCGGAAGTTCAGGGATGATTGATGCCTTCGTCGGGAGTGACCACACGTCCTTGCAAACACTTAGATGAGCAACCCCTTGCTGCTCAATCGCCGCCAGATACATACGGCTCAGCGCTTCACCGGCCGCTTGCGGATGAACAAGCAGCTCCGTGCGAGCACTCACTGGGCGTACCAGGGCTTGCTGGTCGATGTATTGCTTGTAGGAGCCACCAAGCTTGTGTGTCTCCACCTGTCCTGTGATCGCGATGACAGGAACTCGGTCGATCTGTGCATCAGCCAGGCCGTTTATCAGTTGGACGGTGCCCGGACCGCTTGTCGCCAAGCATACAGCGGGCATCCCGGTGAGCTTGGCTTCGGCCGATGCCATGAGCGCCGCGGCCGTCTCATGCTTGCACGGGATGTATTGAATCAATGACGCTTTTCCTAGTTCTGCGAGCATGGGAAAAATCGCATCACCCGCCACGCCATATATGCGCTTTACTCCCCATTCGGTTAATTGCTTCAGTATATACTGCGCTACGGTTTGCACGCTGCTTTCACCCTTTCCTGCAGTTGTGATGCCAAATCCTCTACTAGCATTGACAACCATCCAACAATTAACACCTTCCAGCACAGTTGAAAGTTGCCTGGTATGGACAAACTATCCCAAATGCTAGAAGTATTGAAGGAGGCAACAACATGAAGCTTACACGCCCGTTCTATCTCCTGACTTCGGTGGGACTCGCATTGACACTGGTCGGTACGACCCCGATGAACGGAAATGCATTTAGCACCACTATTATTGAGGTCGGGGCAACCGGCTCCGACGTAAGGGAAATGCAGGGGAGACTGAAGTTTCTCGGCTTTTACACAGGGCCTGTCGATGGGGATTTCGGCTGGAGAAGCTATTGGGCCTTGCGTAACTTCCAATACGAATTCGGCTTGGACATCGCCGGGATTCTCGGTCCGAAGACGAAGCTGAAGCTTTACAATGCAACGAAAAACTGGCAGCCGACCGCCCCCTCTGAAACGGCTGCCACCCCTGCACCATCTGCACCATCTGCATCCAAAAAAGCACACAGCATCTCAGACAATGATCTGAGAATCATGGCGAATGCCGTTTACGGCGAGTCCCGCGGGGAACCTTACGTCGGGCAGGTAGCGGTCGCTGCAGTCATTTTGAACCGTACGCGGAACCATGCTTTCCCGAACACGCCGACAGGGGTTATTTTTGAGCCGCTTGCATTTACTGCGGTGGCAGACGGACAAATTTGGCTGACGCCAAACGAAACGGCGAGAAAGGCTGTTCAAGACGCATTGAACGGTTGGGACCCGACTGGCGGCGCGACTTATTATTTCAATCCTGATACCGCGACCTCTGCTTGGATTTGGACACGTCCCCAGATCAAGAAGATTGGCAAGCACATTTTCTGCAGATAAGGTGAACATCGGGGGAGACCATGAATATGGAAAGAGGCGCGTCCGAACGAACAGACGCGCCTTTCCTCTATACGTGAGCATATAAATATCTGGAGCACAAAAATTCCTTACTTTGCTTGCAATTGCATATGCTGAGCCATCTTCACAAAACGTTCCTCACTCTCGACAGTCCCGCATATGCCGCATTGGACAAGATAGTTGTCTCCGCGATACGGCTGGTGAAATGTATCCAATTGTGACTGTTCAAGCTCAATTACGACTTCTCCCGACTGCGGGTCGAGTCGAACGTACCGTGGATGCTGCTCGATAATCGTAAAGCGCATTCGATTTGACTTGCAGGTTGGGCACATATACGGCTGTGCCATGGTGATCATCCCCCATTTCAATACAGTCTCCTCCTATTGTGCCTACCCAATCGATCTGTATTCCTTGGCCGCATGTGCACGAGGAAGTTATACGTGACTTTCCCCATCCCATTGGATAGACTAAAAAACGTAATCCATACATTTTTTGGTTTGGAGTGAATGACATGAATCAAAAGCTTTTCTTTTCACTAGTGGGAGGCAGCGTTGTGCTAGCCGCCTGGTCCCATTACTTTACCGAGATGGAGATGGTAAAGTTTGCAACCTCCTCGCTTGCGATCATCTTTCTTGCTGCCTGGCTAGGAAAGGCTACCGAAAGCGTCGCCCACTATGCAGGCGACCGAATCGGCGGGTTTTTAAATGCCACTTTCGGGAATGCCGCTGAATTAATCATCGCCTTCTTCCTGGTAAAAGGCGGCTACTTCGACATGGTGAAAGCGTCGATTACCGGTGCTGTGATCGGAAACATGCTGCTTGTTTTGGGCTTGAGCGTTTTTTTGGGCGGGCTCAAATTCAAGGAACAGCGGTTCAATGGCGTCCTTGCCGGTCATAACGCGTCACTGATGCTGCTTGCGGTGATTGCCTTGTTTATCCCCGCGGTCTTTATGCAGGAGCTACCCGTTGAAAAAATCAACACGCTCAGCATTGTCATCTCAGTCATACTGATCGGTGCCTACCTGCTGTGGCTGGTCTTTTCCATGGTGACGCATAAGGAATTTCTCTCAGACATCGAGCCCGGTGAAAGTGAAGCGGCGTGGTCCAAGGGTGTCTCGATCATCATGCTGGTGGTTGCCACCTTTTTTGTCGCGGTCGTTTCGGAATGGCTTGTCCATAGCGTGGAATATGTGACGCGTGCATTCGGCTGGTCCGAGCTGTTTGTCGGAGCGTTCGTTATCGCCATAATCGGGAATGCTGCCGAGCACAGTGCAGCACTTATGCTGGCAATGAAGAACCGGATCGGGGCTGCGGTTGAAATCGCCATCGGCTCAAGCCTGCAAATTGCCTTGTTCGTCGCCCCGACATTGGTACTCCTCTCCCTCTTTCTCGGTACACCGATGAACATTGTCTTTACACACTTTGAGCTTGCTGCGATCGGAGTCAGTGCAATCATTGCGATTTCCATTTCACGAGATGGGGCCACAAACTGGTTTGAAGGTGTATTGTTGCTAGGGGTTTATACGATTCTGGGGACTGCCTTCTTTTTTGTCTGATGGTTCCTTCCTCCACTGCTGCAGTAAAAAACAAGCGAGGGTCGCATACGCACCCTCGCTTATCGTTTGGAATTATACATTTCATGCAGATCAGCCAGCTTTTTCTCCAGCTCATCCATAATGCAGCGGCCAACCTCTTCTTCAATCAGTCCAAGTCGAACCGCAAATTCAACTTCACGGGAAAGACCAAACATCTGCGTGTCCAAAACTTCTTCATAAAGCGGACATTGAGGCATCGTCAGGTTTTCCATCTGTACATCGATCAATTTATATATTTTATCTGCATCGGCACGCAGCAATAGCATTGCCTTGTCAACCATGTCTGGAAACCGAACTTCTGTCAACATGTATCCCTCCGTTTGCCTCCTACCTTATCATACATAGTACGTTATTCCAAAGCATTTGAAAAGGGGAGAATACACTTTCCCTATGACGGTTTGCGCAACAATGCAGCATCCATGTACAATGAAGAGCGATGTGGTATATTTTTCACAACCCCGAAAACAAAGGAGGTACATGTCGTGGCAGACGTATTTATGATTACAGGCGCAGTCAACTACAAGCTGACGATTGATCCAAGCGTTTGGATTTTTGATGACCGAAAAATCGATTTGTCCCACTACTCAGGAGAAGAGGAGCAATCCTCTGATGATACGAAGCGCTACCTGCAAGGAACCGGTGCACAATGGGACAAGGAGCTGAAGGAAGGGTCACTTCCCCCTTCCGAGAGGCGCAGCATGATCCAGGAGCGAAAAGCATTGGAAGGCGATTATGCGATGCGTCTCCAATGGTTTCTTGACAATGCTCAACCATCCGCCAACGCTTCATTTTTGCGGATTCACCGCGAGTCGGGCGAGCCGATCACCCTGAAGCTCGAGGAGGCGAAAACAGCCATCCTGCAATTCTCCAAGGACGGCAAACAGCTCCGCGAGCGCGGTCCGATCTATTTCTACCTGCCGCAGATGTGGAAAGCCAAAGACGAGCCGATCGACGGGATTACCGCATTGGAATTAATTGAATCATAGCCAGCCTTAAACAAAAAAACCATCCAAATGAAGTGCACCCCGTCA
>JBLNEJ010000256.1:0-4449 GCA_050262535.1 Clostridia bacterium | reverse complement strand
CGGCACCGCATCCTTGTTGAAGCAGGAGGGTGTCCCGGTAATTGGCATTTCGGAAGTGACCGGTTTCCCGGAGATCCTGGACGGACGCGTCAAAACGCTTCATCCCAACATCCACAGCGGTCTGTTGGCTGTACGCGCGGATGAAAATCATCGCCGCCAGCTGGAAGAGCTTAACATCGAAACCATTGACCTCGTTGTTGTAAATCTGTATCCATTCAAGCAAACGATTGCCAAACCGGACGTCACGTTCGAAGATGCGATTGAAAACATTGATATCGGCGGACCGACGATGCTGCGCTCCGCTGCGAAAAACCATAACGACGTAACGGTAGTCGTTGATGCCGCTGACTACGCGACCATCATCGCAGAGATCAAGGATGCCGGCGATACGACGCTGGAAACCCGCCGCCGTCTGGCTGCCAAGGTATTCCGCCACACTGCTGCATACGATTCGATCATCTCCCGCTATTTGAGCGAGCAGGTAGGCGAGCTGATGCCGGAGAGCTACACTGTTACCTATGAAAAAGTGCAGGACCTGCGTTACGGTGAGAACCCGCACCAACGGGCTGCTTTTTACCGTGTGCCGCTGGGCAACGCGGGCACGATTTGCAGCGCTGAGCAGCTGCATGGCAAAGAGCTTTCCTACAACAATATCAACGATGCCGATGCAGCCCTGGCAATCATGAACGAATATGACGAGCCGGTCGTCGTTGCTATCAAGCACATGAATCCATGTGGCGTCGGGATTGGCGCGACGATCAAGGAAGCCTACGAGAAAGCATACGCTGCCGATCCGGTGTCCATCTTTGGGGGCATTATCGCGGCCAACCGTACTATTGATGAAGCGACCGCTCTTCTGATGAAGGAAATTTTCCTGGAAATCATCATTGCTCCTGATTTCACTCCTGAAGCGCTCGCCGTATTGCAAGAGAAAAAGAACCTGCGCTTGCTTCGCTTGACCCAGGAAGGACAAGCGGCAGGCAAAGCCGGAACGCCTTTGAAGCTGACTTCTGTTGCCGGCGGTGCGTTGGTTCAAGACTTTGATACAAAACAGCTCGACGAAAATGAATTGAAGGTCGTAACTGAGCGCAAGCCAAGCGAAGAAGAGCTGAAGCAGCTTCTGTTCGCCTGGAAAGTCGTGAAGCATGTGAAGTCCAATGCGATCGTCCTGGCCAATGACAACATGACCGTAGGTGTTGGCGCTGGTCAAATGAACCGTGTGGGGGCGGCCAAAATTGCGATTGAACAAGCGGGTGAAAAGGCAAAAGGAGCGGTACTGTCCTCCGACGCTTTCTTCCCGATGGGCGATACGGTAGAAGCAGCAGCGAAAGCGGGAGTAACAGCCATTATCCAGCCGGGCGGTTCTGTGAAGGACCAGGATTCAATCGATGCCTGCAATCGTCACGGCATTGCGATGGTCTTTGCGTCCGTGCGCCATTTCAAACACTAGAGCGGGAGAGGAAAAGCGGATGAAAGTATTGGTTATCGGCAGTGGCGGCCGTGAACATGCCATTCTGTGGAAGCTGGCGCAAAGCCCGAACGTAACGAAGCTGTTCTGTGCTCCAGGCAATGGCGGAACGGAACAGTTGGCGCAAAATGTACCGATTGGCGTCAATGATTTTGCCGCACTGGCCCAGTTTGCCAAGGACGAAGGCATCGGCTTGACGGTAGTGGGGCCGGAAGATCCGCTGCTCGGCGGAGTTGTGGACTTTTTCCAGGAGCGTGGACTTGCGATTTTTGGCCCTTCCGCGAAAGCGGCCGAGATCGAAGGAAGCAAGACGTTTGCCAAAGATTTAATGAAGCGGCACAACATTCCGACCGCAGCCTATGAGTCATTTACCGAATACGAGGCCGCTCTTGCCTATCTCCGTCAGCAAGGGGCGCCGATTGTAATCAAGGCGGATGGACTGGCTGCCGGTAAAGGTGTCGTTGTAGCGGAAACGCTTGAGGAAGCAGAACAGGCGCTGGCCCAGATCATGAAAGATGAGGTATTCGGTTCGGCCGGTGCTCGCGTCGTCATTGAAGAGTGCTTGCGCGGGGAAGAACTGACCTTGCTTTCCTTCGTGGACGGGGAAACGGTAAAGCCGATGATTACTTCGCAGGACCACAAAGCGGTATTCGATGGTGACAAAGGGCCGAACACCGGCGGTATGGGGACGTATGCACCGGTACCGCAAATGTCCGATGAGCTCGTCGGTCAAATCGTCGAGACGATTGTGAAGCCTGTCGCCAAAGCGATGGTAGCAGAAGGCTATCCGTTCAAAGGGATCTTGTACACGGGTCTGATGATTACGGCGCAAGGTCCGAAAGTAATTGAGTTCAACGCACGCTTTGGCGATCCGGAGACACAGGTGGTACTCCCGCTGCTGGATGGCGATTTGCTGGAGATTTTCCGTGCAACCGTCGAGGGGACGCTGGCGGATCAGAGCGTAAGCTGGAAGAAGGGAAGTGCCTGCTGTGTCGTGATGGCGGCACCAGGGTACCCTGGCGATTATCCGAAAGGCTTGCCGATCGACAAACTGGGTGCAGACAGCGAACAGACCGTCATTTTCCATGCAGGCACGAAACGGACCGAGGAAGGTCTGCTGACTAACGGCGGCAGGGTACTGGGGGTTACCGGCTTTGCCGCGACATTGGCGGAGGCGCGTGAAGTCGCCTATCAGGCAGTGGAAGCGACGCATTTTGAAGGCGTGCATTATCGCAAAGACATCGCGAACAAAGCGTTGAAGCATATTGTGAAATAAGCACGAGACCGTTCCGTAAGGCGACGATAAGCCGGGAACGGTCTTTTCGCTAAAAAAAGAGACTGCGCCATACATGGCAGCAGTCTTTTTGGTGTCTTTCCACTTAGGAGGGATCCGCAACCGCCTTCGCAATCTCCTCGGTCATGCTTTTGACAATCGCGTCGGTTGCCTCTTTGGAATTGACAGAAGGTGCTCCTCCTGCGTCGTGCGCAGAGGACGTATGTGTCGAATCAGTGGCTCCGTATAAGGTGGTTGTGGCATCAGTGGAACCGGAGGCGCTTTTCATCGATTTTCGCAGCGTTTTGTCCATCAGCATGGAAATCATGTCCTCCTGACGGGTGCTGATGCCGAAGAGCGACAAGACGGGGCAATAACGGGTGATCCCCTCCGCTACTTTCATGGCCGACAAAAACATGAGCAAGCCAGGGGTTCGATAAGGCCGACGGCTCATTTTACCCGCAGCATATGCCAATCCGGACAGTCCAACGGTGATGCGGATAAGGGCATCGATTTTCCCGACATTTTTTTTCATGAACGCAGCATCCCCTTTCATGTATAGGATGCACGGGTTAAAGAAAAAACAAAGCAGGGAAAAATTTACTGCCGTTAACCTTTTCAAAAGATTGTAATCGTTTTAAAATTTATTCAAAAAAATCAAAAAGGATGATTACGATGCGAGTCAGACCGTTATCACAGGAGGCGTATCTCCGCTTAATCCGCACAGCCAGACGCCAGGAGCCGGCAACGCTCTGGATTCATGGCGCCCAGGTGCTCAATGTCTATACGCGCGAATGGCTTTCCGTACATGTCGTTCTCTCCGGCGAACGCATTGCGTATGTAGGGGAGGCAAAGCCGCTTGTTGATGACCACACTGTCATTGTGGATGGAAGCGGCTATTGGCTGGTCCCCGGTTATATTGAGCCGCATGCCCATCCGTTCATCTGGTATTCTCCTGATTCCCTCTCCGACTATGCCCTTGCAACAGGAACGACCACACTTGTTTCCGATACGTTAATCCTGACAGCATCACTCCCTCATGAACAAGTTGAGAGCATACTCAATCGATTGTCTGAACACCCTGTCAAACAATTTTTCTGGGCGAGGCTCGATCCGCAAATTCGTCAATCTGTACCCAATGAGGCATTTTCCAAAGCAGGACTTGCTCGCTTGCTCGAACATCCGCTTGTGCTGCAGGGCGGGGAGCTGACTGATTGGACAGGCTTCCTCGAAGAAAACGAAGACATTCTGTTCGGCATGAAGCATAGCCGTGACCGAGGGAAAAAAATCGAGGGGCATCATCCGGGTGCATCCGCGAACACACTCGCGGTCGCCGCAGCCGGCGGCGTGACGGCTTGCCACGAAAGCATTGTCGCAGAAGAGGTTTTGCACCGGCTCCGAATGGGAATGTACGCTACCCTGCGCCATTCATCGATTCGTCCGGACCTCCCTGACTTGATCTACGGAATGCAGCGGTTGGGAATCCCGTTTTCCTCGAGACTGATGTTCACCTCGGATGGGACGACACCGCCGACACTCCGCCATGGCTTAACGGATTTCCTCATTCGTACTGCAATCGATGCGGGCCTCTCTCCAGCGGACGCCTATACAATTGCTTCGCTCAATCCGGCTCACTATTACGGCCTCGATGCGGAGATTGGCGGAATCGCGCCCGGGCGGATTGCTGACATCCTGTTTTTGCGATCGC
>JBLNEJ010000255.1:0-6064 GCA_050262535.1 Clostridia bacterium | reverse complement strand
TGGAACGGGTTGCTCTGGACATGATGCGAAGGAAAGGAATGATTACATGGATGAAAAAACAATAGCGGACGAACAGGCGCATGCGATTCACTGCGCTGGCTGCGGTATACATATTCAGACCGAAAACAAAGCGAAGCCTGGCTACACACCAAAATCTGCCCTTGAGCGGGAGGTAGTGATTTGCCAACGCTGTTTTCGGATCAAGCATTATAATGAAGTTGCACCTGTCGAGATGACGGATGACGACTTTCTTCGTATTTTAAACGGAATTGGAGGGACAAACAGCCTCGTCGTCATGGTTGTCGATGTATTCGACTTCCACGGTTCGTGGCTGCGCGGCTTGCCACGCTTTGTCGGAAACAATCCGATTCTGCTTGTCGGCAACAAAGTCGATCTCTTGCCGAGAAATATCAACTTGAATCGGGTGCGCAACTGGATTCAGCACGAAGCCAAGGAACGCGGTCTGCGCTCCGAGGATGTCTTGCTCGTAAGTGCCCATAAAGGCATGGGAATCGACGAGCTGCTTGCCCGCATCGGTCGTCTGCGCAAAGGCAGGGACGTCTACATCGTCGGGGTGACCAATGTAGGCAAATCAACGCTGATCAACCGGATTTTGCATGATTACGGTGCTGCCGATCTGGAAATTACGACATCGCCGTTCCCGGGAACGACATTGGACAAAATCGAAATTCCGCTTGAAGATGGCCGCTTCATTTACGATACGCCGGGTATTATCAATCGCGATCAGATCGGCCATATGGTCACGCCGACAGATCTGCGTGCACTGACACCGCAATCCCGGATCAATCCAAAGGTGTATCAGTTGGATGCCGGTCAAAGCATGTTTATCGGCGGGCTTGCCCGGGTCGATTTTGTCAGCGGCGAGCATCAGCCATTTGTGTTCTATGTTGCGAACCAGTTGTATCTCCATCGCACAAAGCTGGAGAATGCCGATGAGGTGTACAGCAAGCACCGCGGAACACTGCTTGTTCCTCCTGCGTCCGACTCAGGCAAAGAGTTGCCGTCATTCATGAAGCATACGTTTAAAATCGATCCGAACGGTCCGACTGACCTGGTCATTTCGGGGCTAGGCTGGGTAGCGCTACAGGGAAAAAAACCAGCATCCGTTGTCATCCATGCGCCCAAAGGCGTTAGTGTAGGCGTGCGAAAAGGCCTGATTTAATCGCGAGTCAGATAAAGCCGTTCGTCCCCTTCCGAAAGTGAAGGGGATTTTTCGCTTGGTCGATAGAATTCCTGTCGACATAAGTGCAACAAAGGCTGCGCCAAAAGGCTTGGCACAGCAAGGTTTTCTAAGGCCATTCATGCTGGTTATCGGGAAAGGAGAAACAGATGGTAAACAGTAAAACAAAGCTGGTTGGGCTGTTTGGTCATCCTGTGGGACATTCGCAATCTCCCCTCATGCACAATGCAGCTTTTCAGGAACGAAAGATAAACTATGTGTATACTGCATTTGATATCCCACCGGAACATCTGGAAGATGCCGTTGCCGGGATTCGTGGTCTTGGATTGCGCGGTGTGAATGTGACGATCCCTCATAAAGTAACCATCATGCCAATGCTCGATGAGATTGATCTGCTTGCCTCCCGGATCGGTGCGGTCAATACAGTGGTTAACGAGAATGGCAAACTGATTGGCTACAACACCGATGGGGCCGGCTATGTGCGCTCCCTGGTCGAAGAGACCGGAATCGAGCTGTCCAATCAAGTCGTGACGATTCTGGGTGCAGGCGGCGCAGCAAGGGCTGTCGCATTTACGCTGGCAGAACGCGGCGTAAAAGAAATTCGCATCATCAACCGTTCGCGAGAAAAGGCACAACGCCTGGCCGAACATGTGAACAGCAGCGGGCATGCGGTAGCCATTGACCCGGCAGATGCCAAGCACGCGGTCGCAGATGCTACGCTTTTGATTAACACAACGTCAATCGGGATGTATCCGCAAGTGGATGAGCTGCCGATTAACCCCGATTTTTTGCATGCCAACCTGGTCGTAAGTGATTTGATCTACAATCCGCTTGAAACCATGCTGCTGAAAAAGGCGCTTGAAAAAGGGGCCAAAACCCACTCGGGGATTGGCATGTTTGTCAATCAAGGCGCGCTCGCGTTTGAATTGTGGACACAGGAAGCAGCACCGACAGAGCTGATGAAAGCAGTCGTACTGAAACAATTGCAACAATAAGGAAGCGGAGGAAACACGATGTTGACAGGAAAACAAAAACGCTTTTTGCGCTCACAGGCCCATCATTTGGCCCCGATTTTTCAAGTCGGCAAAGGTGGCGTAAACGAGAACATGATCAAGCAGATCAAGGAAGCGCTCGAAGTTCGCGAATTGATCAAGGTTGCCATTTTGCAAAACAATACGGACGATAAGCACGAGGTTTCCGAGGCACTGGCTGAAGGCGCAGAAGCTGAGCTGGTGCAGCTTATCGGTCACACGGTTGTTCTGTACAAGGAATCAAAAGAGAACAAAACAATCGTATTGCCTTCGTAAAATGGAGACGAGAGAAAATCGTCAGCAGGGCAAGCGAGTCGGCATCCTTGGCGGTACGTTTGACCCCATTCATCTTGGACATCTGATTGCCGCAGACCAAGCCCTTGAGCAGGCCAATTTGGACGAAGTTTGGTTCATGCCTGCGCGGATTCCGCCGCACAAGCAGGGAAAAGGGATTTCAGCCGAGCAGCATCGCTACAAGATGATCCAGCTGGCCATTGCGGAACATCCTGCCTTCCGCGTAATCGATATTGAATTTCAGCGGACCGGCCCTTCCTACACATTTGATACAATGACTGAGCTGATCCATCGCCATCCGGATGTCTCCTTTTCCTTCATCATCGGGGGAGACATGGTAAAGCTTTTGCCAAAATGGTATCGCGTGGATGAACTGATCCAGCTCGTCCAATTTATCGGGCTGAATCGGCCGGGAAGCAAGTTGGAGCAGAACCGTTATACCAGCCAGGTAACGTTTGTCGAGATGCCAGCATGGGAGCTGTCCTCGTCGTTTATCCGTGAAAAGGCGGCAGCGGGTAAAAGCATTCGTTATTTTGTACCGGATGCCGTCGCTGTCTATATAAAGGAGCAGGGTCTATATGAGTCAAGCGAGACACGCAGATCGTGAACATCTCCTTTCACAGATTCGCTCGCAAATGAATGAAAAGCGTTATCATCACACGCTCGGGGTAGCACAATCAGCCCGTGAGCTTGCCATCCGATATGGAGCCGATCCTGACAAGGCGGAGCTTGCTGGATATGTGCACGATTACTGCAAATGTTGGCCAATCCCGAAGCTGCATGAATATTTGCTGCGCTACGATATGCCTGAGGATATTCTGACGGGTGAAAGGGAGCTGTGGCACGCTTTTGTTGGAGCGATGGTGATCCAGCATGAGCTTGACGTGACCGATCCCGAAATCATTCAGGCGGTACGCTACCATACAACAGGTCGAGCAGGGATGTCCCTGTTAGAAAAAGTAGTCTGTGTGGCAGACTATATAGAACCACAGCGATCGTTTCCCGGCGTTGAGACGATCAGAAAGCTGGCCGAGCAAGATTTGGATCAGGCTCTGGCATACGCCCTCGGTGGAACAATTACAATGCTGATCGAATTGAAAAAAACGGTACACCCGCTTACGTTGTTGGCATACAACGATTTGGTAAGCGGTGGGGCAACTCGCCTGTAACTTGAGGAGGTATTGCATGGTTAAAGTAACAGAAGAATTGGCACGTCTTGCTTGGCAGGCAGCAGATAGCAAAAAGGCGGAAAACATTATCGTCATGGATATCAGCAAGCTGTCAGTCATCGCAGATTATTTCATCGTCTGCCACGGAAACAATGAACGGCAAGTCCAAGCGATCGTCAATGAAATTCGCGATAAAGCGCTCAAAAACGGTTTCAGTGTTCGTGGGATCGAAGGAGCGGAAGAAGGCCGTTGGGTTCTGGTTGACTTAAAGGACGTCGTCGTACATGTATTCCATCGGGAAGAACGAGATTTTTATAATATTGAACGCCTATGGAGCGATGCTCCAGTCGTAGAATTGGCGGAAAAGGTGTAGCATGTCCTATCTTCATTTAGCCGCCGTCTATGACAAGCTGATGGCGCATACTCCTTATCAGAAATGGCTGGAATGGGTTGAGGCGTTTTGGCAGCAAAAAGGTCGCCCGCAGAGCATCCTGGACTTGGGCTGCGGGACCGGCAATATTGCCATTCCCCTTGCCAAACAGGGATACACCGTGCTTGGACTTGATTTGTCCGCCGAGATGCTGGCGATTGCGTATGAAAAAATGCAACAGGAACGTGTGCACGTTACGTGGCTTGAGCAAGATATGCGCGAGTTTTCCATTCAGCCTGTAGATTGTGTTGTTTCCTTTTGTGACTCATCAAGCTACTTGCTCGAGGAAGCTGATGTACGGCAAACGTATCACCAGGTGTTTGAGAATCTGGCACCAGGGGGCTGGTTCCTGTTCGATGTGCACAGCCCGTACAAAATCAATGACGTCTATGGAGAAAACACCTTCACATGGGTGGAGGATGACCTCTGCTACATTTGGAATTGTTTTAACGATCCGCTTCGCTTTGAGGTGGAGCACCAGCTTACCTTCTTCTTGAAGGAACCGAATGAAAGCTACCGGCGTCTTGAAGAAGTGCATGTCCAACGGGCTTATCATGCGGCCTCCCATCTCCATTGGTTGCGCGAGGCCGGGTTTACGGATCTTTCAGTGACAGCCGATTTTACCAACTTGCCGCCACAGGCAGAGAGTGAACGATTGTTCTTTGCTGCCAGGAAGCCATAACCTCTTGCCTTTACAGTGATGCTGTAGGGGCAGGAGGTTTTTTTCATTTTTGTTCGGAACCGGTAATCGAGTCTGCTTTCACCGGAGCGTCAGCAGAGAGGAGCGAGTCGACCTCTTGGCAATCGTGTGCAAATTTTTGGTGTGTACGTTTAAATACTTGCTGAAAAACTCCTGGAATGTTCTGTTTCAATGGTATAAGCCCTTCTCCTGTGATGCCCCCCGGCACCACGACGCGTTGCTCCAGTGATTGCAAGGAAAAAAGATTGTGCTTTAACAGCTCGCCGAACCCGATGATCATTTGGCTCGTCATATACGTTGCGGCTTCTTCTGATATACCCGTTTCCTCAACAGCAGCTTGCACCATCTGTTGAAGCAGGTAGCTCACAAAAGCAGGCCCACAGCTGGAAAGGTCTGCAGCGATGCGAAGATATGCCTCGTCTATCTCCAGCGGATTGCTGATTTGACGAAACAAGGAGAGAAGATAGTTTTTCGTCGTCCCCGAAACATGCTGACCGAACTGAAGCAAAGTCGTTCCGGATAGCGCTGCATTCGTAATGCTCGGAATGACACGCACGACAGGACAGCTGACAAGCTTCTCCAAATGCTGCAGCTTGACCGGGCTTGTTATGGTCAAAAGCAAATGTTCAGGTGTTAGCACATGGGCAAACTGGGAGAGCGCGGTATCGTATTCATGTGGTTTGACGCAAAGCAGGACGAGCTGGGAAGCTTTTGCAACTTCCTCGTTGGAATCGGCACAGATAAGGCCATGGTGTCGTTTGGCGAGTGCATTCACCTTTGAGGGCGTACGATTGTAAGCGATGATTTGGCTCGGAAGCAGAGCGCCGGAACGAATGAACGCTTCGATCAGAACGCTACCCATGCTGCCCGTGCCAATGAAACCAACGTTCATGCAAACTCCCCCCATACAAGGTATTCTCTCGTTACTTTATGAGGGGATGGCTTGCCACATTCCATCGGTTACGAAATCACAAAAGCTATTCAACGCTAACCTGTCCCTTGATCCGTTCGAATACTGTGCTGCCGATTCCGGTAATCTTGGTAAGCTGCTCGACTTGGGTAAACCGGCCGTGCTGTTCACGATAAGCAATGATCGCTTCTGCCCGTGTCTTGCCGATTCCGGGAAGAGTTGTCAGCTGGTCTGCTGTAGCTGTGTTGAGGTTAACAGTGGAAGTCTTTGCGGAAGATGTACTGACAGAAGCACCAGCAGGAAGAGAGGCATTTGCCGCAGTCACCACA
>JBLNEJ010000254.1:0-14863 GCA_050262535.1 Clostridia bacterium | reverse complement strand
TGAGTATCGGATGGGTCTTTATATACGCGATTCTGCTGCCGGCGTAGGTACGCTGACCTTTTATGAACCAAAATCAGGGGCATACGGAGCGCTAGGACATGTCATATCCGATGTGGATACTGGGCAGGCTATCGTCGTAGGAGACGGTCAAATTGTCCAGGCAAGTGTAACCTCGATTGAGAAAGGTGAAAGCGGGAATCCTGGCGAGAAATTCGCACGATTTTACAACGAAAGTGTTGTTCTTGGCAACATCACCAAAAATACACCATTCGGCATCTTTGGCAAAATGAAAGAAAGTCCCAAACGCAGCTATTACCAAGAGGCGATTCCTGTAGCGCTGGCTGAACAAGTGCAGGAAGGGCCAGCAAAAATTTTAACGGTCGTCGACGGGCAACGCGTAGAGGAATTTGACATAGAAATCGTGAATGTAGTAAAACAGCATTTTCCTGCGACAAAGGGTATGATTATTCGTGTGACCGACAAGCGGCTTCTTGACAAGACCGGAGGAATCGTTCAAGGGATGAGTGGAAGCCCTATCATTCAAAACGGTAAACTTGTCGGCGCCGTAACCCACGTCTTCGTCAATGATCCGACATCCGGTTACGGCTGTTTTATTGAGTGGATGCTGCAAGACGCAGGGCTTTCATCCCGTGACGATAAAGAACTGAAGGCGAGCTGAGAAGCAGCCTTTGGTTTTTTCTTTCCTCTTATTTTGTCGAAAAATATTCAACCTTTCGTCATCAGCAGGAATGAGTTATGCCCTGTCGAATCAAAATCAAGGGAACAAGAGAACAATCTTTGAACATTCTGTGTCACACCAGTGCTTGAAAATGCTTGAAATCCCAATTTAGATAGTCGAGGAGGAAACGTATTTTGAGTACCATTGATGTGTTATTAGCCGATGACAACCGTGAATTTGTAAGCCTGCTGGAAGAGTACATAAACACCCAAAGCGATATGCAGGTAATAGGTGTTGCGTATAATGGGAACGATGTGCTCCGGTTATTTCAGGAACGAGTACCGGATGTTCTGATCCTCGATATTATTATGCCTCATTTGGACGGACTGGCAGTCCTGGAGCAAATTCAAGCCATGCGTTTACCGGTTCAACCGAAAATCATCATGCTTACCGCATTCGGCCAGGAGGAAATTACCAAAAAGGCGGTTGAGCTTGGAGCAGCTTATTATATTTTGAAGCCGTTTGACATGGAAGTCCTGGCCCAGCGGATTCGCCAAATCACTGCGAATAAAGCAACTACGGGGCCCACGACCACTTCTCTCTTCGGAAAACCGAAAGCGGTCGCTCTTCAACCGAAAGGCCGCAACCTCGATGCAAGCATCACGTCCATTATCCATGAGATCGGTGTTCCTGCCCATATCAAAGGATATCTTTATTTGAGGGAAGCCATTACGATGGTGTACAACGATGTTGAGCTCCTGGGTTCTATTACCAAGGTGCTTTACCCGGATATTGCCAAGAAGTTTAACACAACCGCAAGCCGCGTTGAGCGTGCGATCCGTCACGCGATCGAAGTAGCGTGGTCAAGGGGCAATCTCGATTCCATCTCCAGCCTGTTTGGCTACACCATTTCCAATACCAAGGCGAAGCCGACCAATAGCGAGTTTATCGCGATGGTAGCGGATAAGCTAAGGATTGAGGCGAAGATTAGTTAACGTTACGTTTACACAGTAGAGGCAAAACCCTGTTCATTGGTTGTTCATCACGCCAATGAGCAGGTTTTTTTTGTGAGGATAGTGACTGGTGGATGGAATACAGGACAGAGTACGGGATGGTCGGGATGTTACGTTGTTGAAAGAAGTACCCCGAGAAGAGGTATCCAAACTCTCGGTGTATACCGAAAAGAACAAGGCGATCGCGTTTATTGAAGTGGAAAAATGCTCCTGAGCACCGGATGGTTATTTTTGCACTAGGTTCGAGGGAATGAATGACTAGGTACTTCTATTGATTGTTTGAAAATTGATCCGATCTGAGGGCAGGTTTTATGTTTTTACAGGGCTATCGTACCAATAGAAGGACCATCATGAACCCCCCATGCCACCACTGAAAAGACTAAGGACATTAGCCCTACTCGCTGATGTCCTTTGTGATTCAGAAACGTTTTCTTATTCACCACAATTTGTTACTTTCCTATTATTGTAAATACGGCTGAAATCAATAAAAATAGGGATAAATGCTACACTGTCCAATCTACTGTTGGAGGTGAGGAAATCATGAAATTCAGGCTGCAGAAGAGGGAATTACGCGGTGAGAATGACATTTGGAGAGGAAAATACAGGAATTACTATGCAATTATTGAAACACCTTTTCGAGATAACCATCCCGACTTTGGCGTATACTCGTTCCGAATTCGAACGCCGGAACGAACCTTTGTAGATTCGAATGCACTTTTTTTGAAATTTGAGCTTTTCGACGTATGTAAGGAATATGTAATCAAGTGGATCGAAAATAAAACAAATAAAGTGTAACGAGAAACTTCCTTCTCATAATTGCTAATCAGACATTGGCGCCTCGTGTGCGATGTCTTTTTTTATGTAAATGTATCCCTTTAAGAAATTTACGCAAAATTCATGTTTAATTAGATAGAAAAAACGGGAAATATTTTTACATACAGCAATGTGGAAGGGGTACATAGTCGTCATGACAATTCGCAAAAAAGTATTTATGGGGTTTCTGTTTGTCCTTACGTTTTTACTTATTTCCGCCTCCTTGTCGATATTCCAAATGGCGAGGATGGGGGGAAAAGCAGACGAAATTGATACGGTATGGATGCCTGGGGTAACCCTGTTAGGGGAGATGAATGGTGACACATCGGAAGTTCCACGTCTGATCGCAACGATTGGTTTGCAAACCGATCAAGCAGAAATAGCGAGACTGGAAACAATTTTACACACGACACTGCAAGATCTGGAGAAGAAACGGAAAGTATATGAGCAAACGATTGCTTCTGATCAGGAGAAACAGCTATACGATGAATTTTCAAAGAGTTGGGATTCTTATGCAGCATCGCTTCCTACCGTGCTGAACGCTGCGCGTGGAACAGACATGCTCAAAACGTCAACAGAGATTCAAAAGCTGTTTCCGATGTGGCAGGAGTCCAAAAAAGTACTGAACTCGTTAATCCAATTGAATGCAAAGGGAGCAAATCAGGCAACGAATGATTCCGTTAGTATTTACAAGAACAGCTTTATTGTCCTCCTTGTTAGCAGCGGTTTGGCACTTGCTATAGGGGGAACGATAGCGTTTATCATTTTTCGTGATATTAAAAAGGTATCGACTGAAATACAAAAATCAGCGGAAACAGTGGCGAGCGCTGCACAGGAGATGGCAGCCACAATTGAAGAGATTGCAGCCGGAAACGTGCAACAAGCCAAAGCAGTCGGCGGCGTCACGGAAATGATGAAGCAGATGGGGAAAGCGATTAACGATGTCGCGATCAATGTGGAGCATACGAGCGAGTTCGTTAACAAAACGGTGCTCGTATCTACAAATGGCGGCGGCCTGATGCTGGAAGCCATCGATGGGATGGGTGAAATAACGAAACAAACCAACCACATGCAGGCAAGCTCAAGAAAAATCGACTACATTATCGGATCGATTCAAGAGATTGCCAACCAGACGAATTTGCTCGCATTGAATGCAGCAATCGAGGCAGCGAGGGCCGGCGAGCATGGGCGAGGATTCGCGGTCGTAGCAAATGAGGTTGGAAAGCTTGCAAAGCAAAGTGGAGAAGCTACGAAGGAAATTATTGCACTCATTAATGAAATGCAAGACAATACATCGAGAACGGTCGAGACCGTCCATCATGGAAATGAACTGCTCGTGAAGGCGCAATCTTCGTTTGAAGAAATATCCCAGTTCATTAAGGATTCTGCTACGCGAGTGGTCGAGGTTGCAGCAAGCAGCGAACAGCAGAATGCACAGGCAGTGGAAATCGTTGAAGCAACGCAAAATATCGCGGCAATTACAGAGGAAACATCTGCAAGTGCAGAACAAACATCAGCTTCTGTTCAAGAGTTGGCTGGCATGGCCGAAAACTTGAATCAGCTCGTGCTAAAGTTGTAAGTAATCATCAAGTGAAAAAGATATGTGTGCGGAAAGGCCGAGTGACGAGATTCGGCCTTTTTGTCAACCTTATTGCAGTAAGAGAAAGCTTAGCAATTGGGTGGATACAGATTTCTTCCGATCACATTCGGGGAAATCGGTTCGAGACCAAGCTCTCTGGCCCAGACCGAAAGCTGGCCGATATGATGAATCTCATGTGCGATGACATGGCGAATAACTTCGCCAAATCGATAGGAAAATGGCTCTTTGGTCACAGGATGAATACCGGAATAGATGCGCCTGTCCATCTCAGCTGTCCAATCAAACAAAAATTCCTGCAAATTCGGTCTGCATGCAGCCGAAAGCTCTTTGATTTTACTAAGAGTAGCGTACGCCGGAAAATCATCCGGGTAATCAGGAATCCCCTGTAACGCACGAAGCCAGCTTTGTTCAACGTCTACAATATGGTACAGGGTACGCAGGATGCTGCCAACACCCCCCACACGCTCACGGATAAGCTCTTTTTCATCAAGCTTTGAGCACCAATCGAACCATTGATCCCTTACTTGCCAATTATAGTGAAACAGAATGACCATGCCTTTCCCCCCTCTTAACAGGAACGTATGTACGCTTGAAATGAAAATACCAAATGTTAGCAAAAATTGCAAAGAAATTTTTCAAAAAGGAACTCCAGCGAATAAAGGCGAATCAAAGTAAAATGAAAAATTTTGGAAAGCAGGGAAGCTTCGATGATGAAAAAAGGTAAAGCACTCAGGCAGGGAGATACGATCGGGATCGTGGCTACTTCATCGCCGATGCAGGGAAATGAAAGCCTGGAAAAGGGCGTTGCTGATTTGGAGTCACTTGGATACCGGGTGAAGCTCTCCGATACATGCTTTGAACGATACGGACAGTATTTGGCGGGTACGCCTGAGCATCGGGCACGCGAGCTGAACCGCATGTTCGCTGATCCAGAGATCGATGCGGTCTTTGCCATGCGCGGTGGTTATGGATCACCTCAACTACTGCCGCTGCTTGACTATGATCTGATTGCAGAGAATCCCAAGCTGTTTTTAGGGTATAGCGATATAACCGGATTGCATATTGCATTGGGAAAAAAGGCTAGTCTGGCTACGCTTCACGGGCCGACTATTTCGACCCCTTTTGTCAGTGGATTGCATGAGGTGAGCAGAGCTGCGCTTTTACACACCCTATCAACAAATGAGCCGCTGGGCGCGTTTCAAAACCCGGCAGGAGAGGCAATTGAGTGTCTCGTGCCAGGCAAAGCCAGCGGACAGATCGTTGGTGGAAATCTGGCGCTTGTCACAGCTCTGATGGGCACGCCCTATGAGCTGGACACGAAAGGAAAGTTGCTTTTCCTTGAAGATATCAACGAAGAGCCATATCGAATCGACCGTATGCTGACACAGCTTGCGCTCGCAGGCAAATTGCATGATGCGGACGGATTCCTTTTTGGAACATGGACCCGTTGCAATTCCGCTCGATATGCAGATGGATTCAGTGTAAAAGATATCGTCAACAACATTGTTGTCCCGCTGGGCAAACCAACGATCTGGAACCTGCAAGTCGGTCATGGCGAGACGAACATCGCGCTCCCGTTCGGCATTCAAGCCAGCCTCGATGCAGAACATGGCTCTCTCGTATTTGAGGAGAGTCTGCTTGGATAACAGTGTCGTTTGCAACAGACAGGATAAGAATAAAGCACGTATGAGAGGAGTCAGCATCATGTGGAAGTGGCTGAAACGAGCGATAGCAGCCAGCTTCCTGTTTTTCATTTGCACCATTTTCTTCATCAAATGGGAGCATCAATGGGTAATGGAAACAGAGCAGCGGCAAGCTCAAAGGGTGGAGCTTGAGCGGAGGCTGCTCGCAGCAACAATAGAATCTGATGATGCCCAGCCCACTCGGCGAATCGCGCTTGCTTCTTTGACGGATTTTGAATGGGACCATGTATATGTATATGGAGCTTATACCGATCCGTCGGTCATATACGAGCAGCTGGGGTATCACTGGTACAACCGGGCAGTATCGAATATCCAGTATCTTGATTATCATACGTTGCTCGTCTTTGTTTCCAATGGCAAAGTAGTAGAGTATTTGGAATATCCTCTCGGCAAGGGAGTGTTTTCTTGGGAAGCGGGGCACAATTTTTTTTCGAAAAGCAATGCACTATTCCAGTCATCCACGAAAACCATTGTTGATGTATTCAACCAGCCTATCGGAACCTATCAATCCATTGAACCTGTGAAGGAGTAACATGATGATTGATCAACTGCGTATAACAGAATGGGACAAATCTGAACCAGCCCCAATGGATCTGCTGTTGATGGCAGACCCGTCAGAACCATTGGTTCACGCCTATTTGCAAAAAGGTACATGCATGCTTGCTCGACACGAAGGCATCGTGGTCGGCACGTATGTCCTGCTCCCAACCAGTAAGCAAACGATCGAGCTCGTGAACCTGGCAGTTGCACAGAACGCACAGGGAAAAGGGCTTGGCAAGTACCTGGTTTGCCATGCGATCGAGACCGGGCGATGCCTTGGCTATAACAGGATGGAAGTAGGGACGGGGAATTCCAGTATCGGACCGCTTGCCTTGTATCAAAAATGCGGATTTCGCATCAGTGCTGTTGACATTGATTTCTTTACACGAAACTATACGGAACGTATTGAGGAAAATGGGATTGTTTGTCGCGACATGATCCGAATGTATAAAGAACTGTAAATATAACAGTCGGAAAAATTGTTTGGTTGTTATGAGACAAATTCGGTTTCGAACCCTCAACAGCACGGATATTTCCAGACTGGTGAAACGGCTGTCCAACCCGGAAGTGCTCGCATGTTACGAGAGGCGTGATCGGCCGCACCATGAATCCGATGCTCCGAGAAGTGCATTTTTTTCGATTAAAGAAATTGCTGCCTGAACGCGAATGGCACGAGTGGAGCAAGCGGGATTGCTGGCTAATGGAATATGAGAAACATTCGCCCTCACTTTAAACAAAGTGGGGGTTTTTCTTCGGCTGCAAAGGCCGTCTGAAAAATGTTTCTTGGGAGGGAAAGCAGCATAATTTTTTTATGCCAATAATATAACAGATATTGAAATATAAATTCTGTTACAGTACAATACAAGAGAAGAATCAGAAAAAACAAAATACACGAAAAGTGGAGGGGTTCAGGATGACGGTTACAATGGCAACGGGATACGATCTGGTGGAAAAATGGATTGAAAAGAATACAGGTGTCATGAGCAAGGACGAGATGAACGGTATGGTATTTGTGTTTGGCGATGCTGCCTATCGGGTGGAGAAACGGGCCGATGGCAGCCTTGGCATCGGGCTGATTTCCGAAAAGGTTGTTGTTTTCCGCGACTTCAAGCAAATCGAGGATGAGCATATGTGCCGGATTTGTGGAACCCACTACAAAAACAAAATTGATACGATTCGTTGCTGCATGAATCAAGACGAATAGCGTGGAGAATACTGTCGTGCGAAGGCACGGCTTTTTTTTGCGCATTGAAAGGTGAAGCTTTCGTCAAAACGGTGTATACTTTTCAGTACACATCCATTAAGTGTGCTTTAGGAGTGGAGCCATACGGATGGATATTTTTCACAATGAGAGAAAGGATGGGTGGAAACGTGAAGTTGTTAACTGAGATTCTTCGCTACAATGAAGATTTTGTGCACAACAAAGATTACGAAAAATATCAGACGAACAAATTCCCAAACAAGAAGCTGGTGGTCCTATCCTGTATGGACACACGGCTCGTGGAGTTGCTCCCCCAGGCGATGAACCTGAAAAATGGCGACTTTAAATTGATCAAAAGCGCCGGGGCGGTCATCTCCCATCCTTTTGGAAGTATCATGCGGAGTATTCTTGTCGCTATTTATGAGTTGGACGCAACGGAAGTGCTCATTATCGGTCACCACGATTGCGGAATGAGCAATATCCATGCAGACAAGATGATCGAGAACATGAAGGAACGCGGGATATCGAAGGAAACGTTCTCAATCCTGCACCATTCCGGCATTCACTTGGAAAAATGGTTGCAAGGGTTTGACTGCGTGCAGGAGGCGGTGCGTGGCAGTGTCGACATGGTAAAAAATCATCCGTTGCTCCCACCGGGTATTTCTGTACACGGTCTGATTATTGATCCTCACACAGGCAAACTGGATCTCGTCGAAAACGGATATGAATGTGAGAATGGTCAAGCGTAACCCTTTTGGATGAAAAGAGAAGGGGAGATGGGGATGCAACTGAAACCCCAAGTCCGTACTGTTAGTCGCAGACGGTTCCTCAGCAGAGGCATGAGATGGTTTCTTTCGCTGATCGGGTTTGCGGTTGCCGTCGGAACGTATGGCGGATGCATCGAGCGCTTTCAGCTTGATGCCAAAAAGCTGACGATCCCCCTCAGGCGATTGCCGAAAGCGTTTGATGGCCTAAAAATCGCGCATTTCAGCGATCTGCACCTGGGCCATTTTTTTGAAGCGGCGGACATGGCACCGGTCATTCAACGGATCAATGAATGGAAGCCTGATTTGATTTGTTTTACAGGGGACTTGGTTGACCATTCCGTCGATTCCCTCATAGCTGCCGAGCCAATGCTTGCGGGACTGCAAGCACCGTTGGGCAAATTTGCCGTCTTGGGCAACCACGATTATCGGTCAAATGAAGGAAAAATCGTTGAATGCCTTTCCCAAGCAGGGTTTCGGGTATTGCTGAATGAACACCAGGTTTTGGAAAAAGAAGGGCAAACGTTCATTGTGGCAGGCACTGATGAGGTGCTGTATGGCACACCGGACATCGTGACTGCGTTGCGTGGAACAAGCCCGGATACGTGCAAGCTTCTCCTGGTGCATGAGCCTGACTTTGCCGAGGATTACCCCGGAGGGCTCATCGATTTGCAACTTTCGGGACATAGTCATGGTGGTCAGGTGCGATTGCCTTTCATTGGCCATGTTTTTACCCCCGCATACGGACAAAAATATCCGGATGGCTTGAAGCTCCGAAAGGGTACGGAGCAAAAGGTTTTTACAACGAGAGGGATCGGCACAACGATTTTGCCCATTCGATTTTTATGTCGTCCAGAAGTGGCTTTGCTCACCTTGAAAGCGGAGTAGGAAGACGCATCTCCGGGAAGTCTTGAAATGAACGTGGGACAGTAATTGTGAAATCGTTTGTCACAAATCGCGATACGTCTTGTCTCAAAGTTGGGTAAACTATATAATGTAAATGGTATTCTATTCCGCGTTCGTAATAACAGGCTAAGCGAACATGTTTATTTTTGCTTAAAGGAGATGTCGTTCTATGAATTTGTTTGATATCTTGATGTTTATCATCACCATCTTGATCGCGGCTGGAGTGGTTCGCTCGGCTCGCGCGAAAAACGGCTTTGCTGTAGGATTCGGGATCGTTTCGCTGGCAGTTTTCCTTCTGGCAGACGTACTGATCCTCACGCTGTAAGCAAATGAATAGCGGAACTTCCGTAACCATCGCAAAAAAGAGATTATGCCTGGCATAATCTCTTTTTTCTTTGCCCGAGCGCATGATCAGCGCCAATCATTCCCATACTAAACGAGATCAGGCTCTTTTTTCCTGCATTTCGAAAGGAAGATAAGCGGATCGCAAGCGATCGCATTGTCCTTGTGGAAAAACGAAGGCGTTTTTGGGACGTTTTTCCTACCGATATGGGAGGTGTCATTGTAGTGCGCCAAAGGGGTAGTTATTGCGTCCTGCATCGTGCTCGTGTTGTGATCGACATGAAAACGAAACGGCTGTGCAATCGCATTCTACCGGGGCAGATTGCGGTAATCAATCACCCGGATCTGGATGAATTGGCAGCTGCGGGTATTGCGGAAGCCGGGGTACAGGCTGTAATCAATCGGTCTTTGTTTTTGACTGGAACGTATCCGGCAAAAGGTGCCCATTTTCTGTTTCGGGCCGGGATTCCCCTGTATGAATGGGACGATACGTCTCAGTGCTCCGAGGTGACGGAAGACGATGCTTCTATTTCGGAGGGGGACGAGATTGCCATTCTCGATCATCAGCTATACGTGCGAAAAGAAGGGGAGTGGAAGGCAGTTGCCCCGTTGCGTCATGTAACTGAGGAGCACATCAATAGGCAACAGATTGAAGCGGAGCGCAATTCCGCAGCGGTTTTATCGCAATTTCTGGATAACACGCTCGAATATGCCATTAGGGAGAAAGAGCTCATCCTCCAGCCGTTGCCCAAACTGCCCTATGCTACGTGCCTGGCCAATCGTCCTGTCGTCATTGTCGCCCGGGGGCGTAGTTACAAAGAAGATTTGACCATGCTATCCGACTACATTCGCACAACACAACCCGTCCTGCTCGCTGTTGATGGTGGAGCAGACGCCTTGCTCGCTCGGGGCTTGATCCCCGATTTGATCATCGGAGACATGGACAGCGTGAGTGACCGGGCGTTACGCAGCGGAGCAGAAGTAGTTGTTCATGCTTACCCATCTGGCTTCGCACCAGGAGAAGCGAGAGTAAAAGAGTTGGGGGTTCCCTATCTTCTGTTACCTGCACCGGGTACCAGTGAAGATGCGGCCATGCTTTTGGCTTATGAAGAGAACGCCGAGGTGATTGTGTCGATTGGAACACACAGCTGCATGCTCGATTTCCTGGAAAAGGGCCGTCAAGGGATGGCAAGCACGTTATTGGTTCGCGCCAAGCTGGGAGCAAAGCTGATCGACGCGAAAGGCTTGAGCAGCATTTATCAGCAACGTTTACTCGCTTTGAAGAAACAGCCGCATAAACAGCTTGATTTATTGCATAGCATCTATCTGGCGGTAAAGGAGTGGCGATGGAAGCGTGAGCAGTGTGAGCATCGTGATTCCAGCGTATAACGAGGCACAATGCATTGGCAGTACACTCGCAGCCGTTCGATCATGGGCGCATGACGCTGAATGTATTGTGGTCGATGATGGCAGTTGCGATGAAACGTCGAGCATGGCGGAACAATACGTCGATCAGTTGATCCGGCTGTCGCATAATTGCGGAAAAGGCTTTGCGCTGCAGATTGGCTGGCAAGCAGCCAAAGGTGATGTACTGCTGCAACTCGATGCGGATTTGGCCGAGAGTGCGGGGCATGCTTGGCAGCTGCTGGTTCCCGTTCAGGCAGGCGAGTGTGACATGGCGATTGCGATTTTTCCACAGCCAGAAGAACGGATCGGGCTTGGGCTTGCAAAGGGACTCGCAGAAAAGGGCATTCGACTCTTAACGGGTTTTCACGCAAGTGCACCGCTATCGGGACAACGGGCGATCCGCAAAGAAGTGCTGCAAGCAACCAAACGGCTTGATCATGGGTTTGGCGTGGAGGTTGGGTTGACGGTTGATGCCTTGCGCGCTGGGTACACGATCAAGGAAGTGCCGGTTCCGTTCAAACATCGACTGACACAGAATGACTGGAAAGGCTATCTGCATCGTGGCCGAGAGTTCGTTGCTGTCGGACGAGCATTGGGGCGCAAATGGCGTGAAGGGAGCGCACTCCCAACATGTCAGAGATAAATGCAGTGCTGTTTCTCGCTATTGCAATTGGACTCCCCATCACGATCCATTTGCTGACCTACAGCTTTGTAATTGGGTGCCTTTGTCGCAGTGAAATGATTTGCCGCAACTACCAAGGAGCCAAAATTCCAACTAGCGCCGGACTGCTTATCGTGGGCTCGGTTACCATCACAATGCTGTGTCTGTATGTCATCACAATTCCTTGGCTGAGTGAAAGAGAAGCGGCCTTGTTTTTGTGTGGCTCTGTCGCCATGGCGCTCTGGGGCTGGCAGGATGATCGTTCAGAAGAACCGGGTGTAAAAGGATTCCGCGGGCATTTTCGGATATTATGGCGTGAGCAGAGGATGACGAGCGGCTTTCTGAAGGCTTGGGGGGGCTTTGGTACCGCGCTATTGATTTCGCTTGCGATTACTCAGGACGGTTCTGATGTTGTGCTTCATACGTTTTTGCTCGCATTGTTCACGAACATCATCAATTTGTTCGATCTCAGGCCGGGGAGAGCAATAAAAGTGTTTTGGCTTTTTCTGCTCGTATTGGTTTTGCTCACTCAGCAAGCAGCTGCATGGGTTGTGTGGCCATGGGAATTGCCACTCCTGACCGCGACTCTGCTGTTTTACGTGTCAGATGCACGCGGCAAGGTCATGCTGGGAGACAGCGGCTCCAATTATTTGGGGTTTGTTCTGGGCTACTATGCGATCATTGTTCTGGACTTTCCGGTCAAAGTTGCGCTGCTGGTCCTTCTCGTTGTGCTTCATCTCATTGCTGAACGGTTTTCTTTCTCACAGGTGATTGCCTCGGTCGGGTGGCTGCATAAAATGGACCGCCTGGGCACAATTGCCAGGCGGTCGGATCAAGAGAGGTAGCTATTCGTCGTCTTCAGGCTCGCGGTTCATGAAGCGGGGTTGGACCCGGTTGCGCTTGCGGTCATGATGCAAAACGAAACCGCCGATGAACAGGACTGGCACGATGAACATGACCAGTCCCAGAAGAAACTTGCCCCCAACTGCTTCCGAAAGGGCAGGATTGAAGTATTCGTAAAACGCGTCGCGCATGAATTTAATCCCGAACCCAGCAATAATGGCAGGAATGACCATGATGAGCAGTGCCACAATTTTTTGTCCCATACCGTTTGTTCACATCCTTCAACTTGCAGTTAAGAACCATCATAACGAATGGGTGTGGCTTGTTCAATGTAGAAAATAAGATAAAATAAGGACGAGTGATGAACGGCTGGGGGGATTTGGGAATGCAGTCGCTGTTAGTAACCGGAAAGACAGAGCAGCTACTGGAGCTGTATGAACACGCTCGTCGCCTGGAACATGTGCAGGTCTTAATCGACTCCGCGAACGGACAGGCAGAGCTAACGGCCAGGCTCGGGGAGAAAGCGGAACAAATCAAGCTGCTGCTTGACCGGAAGCAAGAGTATGAGACGATGCTGAACTCCACGCATGATGCGATTATCGGGGTAAACCAGCAAGGAATCATCACCTTGTTCAATTCGGCGGCAGAGCGGCTGATTGGCAAACAGGCTTCGCAAATGCTGGGCAAACCGGCTGAAGAAGTGATTGATAATACACGTTTACATATCGTCCTGCAGACAGGCGAGTCTGAATTAAATCAGGAGCAGATGCTTCCCAACGGTACACGCATCGTCACGAATCGGGTGCCTGTGCGGAGCCAAACCGGTGAGATTTTGGGAGCAGTTGCCATTTTTCGCGACATCACCGATATCATGGCTTTGGTAGAAGAAGTGACGGACCTGAAGGAATTGAAAAGCATGCTGCAAGCTATCATTTTATCCTCCGATGAAGCGATCTCCGTTGTCGATGCGAACGGAATCGGGCTACTGATCAATCCGGCATATACCCGCTTGACCGGACTTTCGCCAGAGGAAGTCATTGGCAAACCTGCGGACGTAGACATTTCGGAAGGGGAAAGCATGCACATGCGTGTGCTCCAGACGAAAAAGCCTGTACGTGGCACTCCGATGAAAATCGGTCCAAAGCGCAAGGATGTGATCGTCAATGTTGCACCTGTTATGGTTGACGGCGTTGTGCGGGGAAGTGTCGGGGTCATCCACGACGTAACCGAATTCAAGACACTGACGGAGGAACTGGAAAAGGCACGAAGAATTATCCGCAAGCTCGAGGCAAAATACACATTTGCCGAAATCATTGGCGAAAGCGAATCGATGCGAATCGCCGTCGAGCAGGCAAAAACAGCCGCCTCGACACGCGCTACCGTATTGCTGCGAGGTGAATCGGGGACAGGGAAAGAAGTGTTTGCGCACGCCATCCACAACGAGAGCGACCGCAAATACAACCAGTTCATTCGGGTGAATTGTGCTGCGATCCCTGAGGCGCTCCTGGAAAGCGAGCTGTTTGGCTACGAGGCCGGTGCGTTTACAGGGGCTCTGCGCGGCGGTAGAAAGGGGCTTTTTGAGGAAGCGAGCGGCGGGACGATTTTCCTTGATGAAATCGGGGACTTGCCCCAGACGATGCAGGTCAAGCTGCTGCGTGTTCTTCAGGAGAAAGAGATCACCCGGGTGGGCGGCTCCAAGGAAATTCCGGTCGACGTGCGAATTATTGCGGCGACACATGTCAACCTGGAGTCCGCGATCTTGAAGGGAGGCTTTCGTGAAGATTTGTACTACCGACTGAACGTCGTCCCGATCCACATTCCGCCTTTGCGCCAGCGTAGGGAAGATATTTCCTTGCTTGTCCGCTATTTGCTCAGGAAGTTCAATGCGGAATATGGGCGAAACGTGGAGGAAATTGATGAGCGGGCTTTGCGTTGCTTGCAGGAGTATCAATGGCCCGGCAACGTCAGGGAACTGGAAAATGTATTGGGCAGAGCGATGATCAACATGAGATACAACGAGAGCGTGATTTTGCCCGAACACTTACCCCAGCTGACCCAACCCGTTTCGCTTGGCTGGGAGGAGCAGACGCGAAATGTGTCAGGAGGAAAAGATCAGCAAAAGCAGAACGCTTACCAGCAGGAAATACAAATTCGTTCAGAAGCAACACTGAAGCATGCAATGGAAGAGGCGGAGAAGCACTACATACTGAAGAAACTGCACGAATGCCAAGGCAATCGTACAAAAACCGCGAGGCAACTGGGAATCTCCTTGCGTAGTCTGTATTACAAGCTGGAGAAATACGGGGTAGTGGAACCTGAGGAACAATCATGATGCAAATTTTTGCGTGCATTTTTTTGCATAGTTGTGCAAAAGCTTGCAATGTCAAAATG
>JBLNEJ010000253.1:0-3801 GCA_050262535.1 Clostridia bacterium | reverse complement strand
CGGTTTCACTGTATGTCCCGCTGTTTGTACTCGGTACGTGCTTTGGCGTCCTATATCCCGCGATGACGACGATGCTGGCGCAAAGCGCTCCTCCTGCAATTTACGGGACCGCCTTCAGTCTGTATGCGGCGGCTCTGTCTGTCGGCTCCATTATCGGTCCGATGATTGCCGGCATGATTGGGCAAGCAAACCAGTCGTTTTTTTTCAGTTTTCTCATCGCCATGTTGGCCAGTCTGGTCAGCGGGTGGATGGTTTCGTTTTCCACTCCCACCAACAAACCGGTCGTCCGGTAATAAAAAGACCGAACCGCGCTTTTCATCAACAGCGGTTCGGTCTTGCACTTGTTTGAGATCAATCCTCCATTGTGGAGAGGTCGCCTGTCGGCAAGCCAAGCTCCCATGCCTTCAGGACGCGCCGCATAATTTTGCCGCTTCTCGTTTTCGGGATCTTGTCCCGAAACTCGATCAGGCGCGGTGCCGCATGCGCTGCGAGCCGCTGCTTGACGAATTGCTTGATCTCCTCGATCAGTTCGTCGTTTGGCTCCACACCTTCCCGCAATGTAATGAACGCCTTGATCACCTGCCCACGCACAGGGTCCGGCACCCCGATGACCCCCGCCTCCATGACGGATGGATGCTCGACAAGCTTGCTTTCCACTTCAAACGGACCGACGCGCTCGCCCGCCGTATTGATGACATCATCAACTCGCCCTTCAAACCAGAAGTACCCGTCTTCATCCCTATACGCGCTATCGCCGGAAATATACCAGCCTGCCTTGAAATACTCGGCGTATTTTTCCGGATTCCGCCAAACCTGCCGCATCATCGCCGGCCACGGCGCCCAGATGGCGAGATTTCCCATGCGATTCGGTCCAAGCTCATTCCCCTCATCATCTACAATCGAGAGGCGAATGCCAGGCAGCGGCTTACCCATCGAACCCGGACGGATTGGCAGACAGCGGAAATTGGCACAAATGGTTGAACCTGTCTCCGTCATCCACCAGTTGTCATGGATGCGTTGCCCCAGTACCTCCACACCCCAGCGGATAACCTCCGGATTCAGCGGTTCTCCTGCTGACAGGACATGGCGCAGCGAGGCCAGATCGAATTCTTTCGGCAGTTCATTTCCACCACCCATCAGCATGCGAAAAGCGGTTGGCGCACTAAACCAGACATTCACCTTATATCGCTCCAGCGTGGCAAACCAATCGGATGCCTTGAATCGTCCGCCACGAACGACAATCGAAACCCCATGCAGCCATGGAGCCCACATCCCGGCAGACGTACCGGTGACCCAGCCCGGATCGGCTGTGCACCAATACACATCGCCTGGCTTCAAATCGTAGACGAATTTGCCCGATACATATTGGTGTATCATCGCATCATGAACCTGCAGTACGCCTTTGGGCTTGCCCGTCGAGCCGGAGGTGTAATGCAGGAGCATCCCGTGCTCGCGGTCGACCCATTCGATGACCGAAGCTGCTTCGGCATCGTTATCTATCAGCGTTTCATAGCGTATCTCTTTTGGCGAAAGCGAATCGTCCGCTTCCGATCCGACCAGAATCACATGCTGCAGCTCAGGCAATGCGTCAACGGGAATCCGTGTTTTTTGCACAGGTGTCGTTACGACCGCAATCGCGGAGCTGTCCAACAGTCGATCCTTGACCGCTTCTTCCATGAATGCCTCGAACAAGGGACCAGCAATCGCTCCAATCCGCACGGTTCCGAGCAAGGCGATAAACAGCTCAGGACTTCGCGGCATGAAGATAAACACGCGGTCTCCCTTGCTGATTCCAAGTGACAGCAGCCCTTTTGCAAACTTGGAAGAAAGTTCAGACAAATCCGCATATGTGTACTGTTCATCTCTGACACCATCGGTATAATAAAGCGCAATTTGCTCGCCGCGTCCTTGGGCAACATGACGGTCAATCGCCTCAAACACCATATTGACATGGCCCGTTTGATGCCAGCTGAATTCCTGTTCAACCTGTTTCCAGTCAAACGTGCGATACGTTTCCTCATAGTTTGACAGATTCGCGTCCAGAGCAAGCACTTCGCTTTTGATCTCTCTTTGATTCACTTCCATGCTACTCTCCCCCTCACCATTTTTCCGATTCTACCGTTTCAAAAATCATGCCAACTTTCAATTTTTCTGACAGTTTGAATTTTACCATCCCTTCGCCCATAAATCTATGCTAGTTGTAACCAATTTTCCACGTGTTAGAACACGGATTCGACAGGTAAAACAAAATGAGCCCGAACCGTGACTGGTTCGGGCTGCTTGTCACTCCTATTACGGACGAGTGTCAATCAGCTTCCCGGTTGTTGCATCCAGGAACTCATAACGGGACACCTGCTTCAATTGGGTGTAGACAAGTAGCGGTTTCTCGTAATTCTTTGGCCAAATGTAAACAAGCTGAAGCGGGGTGTGGCTCAGGTATTGTTTTGCTGCCATTTCCGGCGCGATCAGATCGCTTTTTTGGGGCAAATTCTCAGGAGCATGTGCGAGGTCTCCCGAAAAAGCAACAATTTGTCCGCTCTGCCGATCCACGCTCACCTCAAACACCCGGTCGAGCACAGGAATTTGATTGAACACAGGCAGGAAGCGGAAGGCTATTTGGTGTTCTCCTGCGTCGACGTCGCTACGAACCAGTTGATCGATCCCCGCCGGCAAATATTGCTCCAAAAAACGCACGGCCATCTCCTCGCTTTGTGCTTCAGTGAGCACGGAAGCGTTGAGCGAGTTCGATTTCCCACTGAGATTGAAAGCGACGACGTTTCCGGTTTTCTCCTCCGTCAACACGTATCCGTTTTCCCACACATACCTGGTCTGCTTGTCGCCCTTTTGCTGTGCAAGCCCTGAAGGTTCGAGATCAAGCTGCAGCTGCTTCGTAATGACCTCCTTCGCTTCTTCCAAAGAGCCTACCCGAAGACTCTCCGCTTTTGGCTTAACTTCGATTGGCTGTAGCGAAAGAGGATTCTCATCGATCAGTACCCTTTCCCCTGTCTCTGCATGAATATAGAATGAATCTGGCAGCACATATTGTACACTCGGGCTTGTCACCTTCGGTTGACCATTAAACGGGTCCCGCTTAATCGCTTGTTTTTCCACATATGCCAGACGAAGCTGCTTGGCAAAAGCCTGTTCGGCTTGTGCAAGCGGTATCGCTTTTTTCGGATCAGGGAGCATGCTTGGATCGACCTGGCGATCCAAATCAGGAATATACTGCACACCTGTCACACCCAGGTCCTTCGAAACCCCGATGCGGTAACGTTCCTCGACATAGGGAATGCCCTTCAGCATGCGTACGAAGACGACATCTCCGTGCCCTTCCGCATAGTCAGAAAGCGCATCGTTGATTTCAAACTGTTGCTGTTGCTGTTTTCCGATCAGTTGCTGAAACCGCTGAGTGGCTATCTGTTTTAATTCGGAGAGGCTTGATCCCGCTTCATCCTGTTGACGTGCTGTATTCTGCACCGTGTTTGCTTGTTTTGGGGTCTTTGAGCTTGCAGGCTCGTTTTTGTGCTCAACGCCGGGGGCGTCTTGTTTCATCGTATTTGGATTAGGGATCGACTCTGTTTTATGGACTGTATGTTCTTGCCTGGAGAGATATTCGGGCGCAACGGTATCGTAACCCAGCTTCTCCTGGATAGTGGGCTCTGCTATCGGTTTAGTCGAGATTCCCTCTTCCGGGATATGGTTATCGTTACCGTTACCGTGAGTCAAACTGATCGCAAGGAGGGCAACCGTCGTAATGCTCGCTGCTTTCCATACAAACAGCTTCACCGCCTGTTTTTTCTT
>JBLNEJ010000252.1:0-12342 GCA_050262535.1 Clostridia bacterium | reverse complement strand
GTTCGGTCCCCATGCCATCGGCACGCCGTAGTGGCCGCCGTCAGCCGTCTTGGTGTTGACCTGCTTGAGCGGTTCGGCAATATCCTTGTAATTGGACAGGTTCTCCACCTTGATGGAGGCCAGCGCGCCGCTTTCGTTCAGGATTTGCGCCACGTCGCTAGAGGCGATAATCAAGTCGTACACAGCACCGCCGCCGCTTTTCACCTTGGCGATCAGCTCATCCGTAGAACCGGCATAGGTTGCGTTCACTTTTACGTTGTTTTTCGCCTCAAAATCTTTGATAAACGATGGGTCCGCATACCCTTCCCATCCGAGCACGTTCAGTTCCTTTGTGTCGCCTGATGCCCCCTCAGAACCTCCACCACAGCCAGTCAATGCTGTGACCAGAGATAGAATGGCAAGGCTGATGCCCCACTTCTGTCTTGCTTTCATGAAAAGACCCCCTCATCCATCTCGCTTTTTCGATTTTCTCTTTTTTTTACGCGATTGGTATGTCTAGCTGTCTAGTTTTCAAACCAGCCTACCATGCCAGGCTGCAGGTTGATGTTGATTTGCTTGATTTCCATGAATTCGTCCAGACCGTATGCACCGAGGCCGCGACCGATCCCGCTTTGCTTGTAACCGCCCCAAGGAGCCTCGTTGTAGGTTGGGTGGTAAGCGTTGATCCAGGTGATACCAGCACGCAGCTTTTTGATTACGCGCATTGCTTTTGCACCGTCTTTTGTAAAGACGCCGCCAGCCAGACCATACACCGTGTCGTTTGCGAGCTTGATCGCTTCTTCTTCGTCTTTGAACTTCGAGATTGCTGCAACAGGTCCGAAGATCTCTTCTTGCACGATACGCATGTTTTGCGTGCAATCCGCAAAGGCAGTCGGTGCGATGAAGAAACCGTTTGCATGTGCTTCATCCGTCAAACGTTCGCCGCCGCAAATGAGGCGAGCGCCTTCTTGCTTGCCGCTTTCGATGTAGCCGAGGATTTTGTCCATTTGCAATTGGCTGACAACCGGGCCCATTTCGGATTGCTCGTCCAGACCGTTGCCGACGCGGATTTTTTTCGCGCGCTCTGCGAACGCTTCCACGAATTTGTCGTAAATGCTTTCTTCAACCAGAATCCGGGAACCAGCGGAGCATACTTGGCCTGCGCCACAGTAGATACCGAACAGGGCATTGTCAACTGCAGCATCGAAATCGGCATCCGCGAAAATGATGTTCGGGGATTTTCCGCCCAGCTCCAGGGAGATTTTTTTGATGTTGCCAGCAGCAGCCTTCATGATGTTGCGGCCCGTTACGGTACCACCGGTGAAGGACACCTTGTCTACATCATGGCTTTCTGCGATTTCGTTACCAACGGTTGCGCCAGGGCCCATAACGAGGTTGACTACACCTTTTGGTACGCCGGCAGCTTCCAGGAATTCAACCAGTTTGGTTACGGTAACCGGAGTCACTTCAGAAGGCTTGATCACGATTGTGTTGCCTGCTGCCAAAGCTGGTGCCACTTTCCACACAACCATCAGCATTGGGAAGTTCCAAGGTGTGATCAGACCGCACACGCCGACAGGCTCGCGAACGACCATCGCTTGCATCGGATCAGCTACATCGTAGGTTTGGCCATGCGGCTTGGTCACAAAACCGGCATAGTAACGGAAGCAAGCTGCCGCATCACCCATGTCGAAGCCGGACTCACGCAATGTTTTCCCGTTGTCCATTGTTTCCAGACGAGCCAATTCCTCAGCGTTTGCTTCGATCATGTCAGCGACTTTGAACAAAATGCGAGCGCGTTCTACGCCTGGCAGATCGGACCAAACACCGCTTTCAAACGCTTCCTTTGCTGCTGCAATCGCTGCTTTCGCCTCTTCAGCGCCGCCTTCAGCCGCACGCGCGATCACTTCACCAGTCGCCGGGTTGATAATATCGCGGGTTGCACCGCTGTTTGCATTTTGCCATTCACCGTTAATGTACATTTTCAATTCCATCATTGTTCAATCATCCTCCTAGACATTTGGGTTTGTTTGGTTTGGAGCAACAATTGTTCAAACAGTTCCGCTTCCCCATTCAAGATGTGATGAATCTTGGGGTCTGTGCCGCGAAATAGCAGAACAGGAAAGGTGATCAGCTCTTCTTGATCAGAGAGCAAGACATGCGTTTTTCCATAGCCGTCGACAAAGGTGCTTTCACCAACAAAAGCCATTTCCCCTTCGCTTCCGGTCCGGTTGCACAAGGTTACGGGAATCTCATTTTCCATGGCGCGGCATTGCGTATAAATCAGCTGATACTCCTTATAAGGAAGCATGTTCGAGGTTGGAATCAGAATCATGCTTGCTCCTTTTAAGCGCAAAATCCTCGCCACTTCGGGAAACTCCAGATCAAAACAGCTCATGATGCCAATCGTCCCAAACTTCGTTTCAAACACAGGAAGCTCATCACCGCTCGCAAAGTACAGCTTCTCATCGTTGAACAGGTGTGTCTTGCGATAAATGCCCATTACGTCTCCACGGTCATTGATCAATGCTGTGGTGACGTAAAAACGCTCATTGCGCTTTTCCGGAAATGAGTACAGGACATGCATGCCTGTCTCCTTGCACAAGCCCTTCATATACTGCATGCAAGGCCCGTCCAATGTCTCCGCAGCTTCGGTCAGCCACGGACCAATCGAATAACCGGTCAAGCAGAGCTCGGGAAACACGACCAGATCGGACTGCTGCTTCTTTGCTTCGCGAACGAATCGGGTGATCTTCTCCAGGTTGAAAAACTTCTGGTTCAATTGGGTTTCAATCTGTGCAATGGATAATCGCATCGGTCGCTCCTTTCCGCTGACACCCATTTACACTAGCAATTATTATACCAATTCAAAAAACTTTGATTTTTGACCGGATTTATAGTATTTTTCTTACTATCCTCATTCAAAAACGATGAAAATTTTCATCGTTGAAAAGAATTGGCGTCGTTCAGTAGACTTTACCTCAAACGCGATCACAAGATTTGGGGATGTAGTTTTTCATGGGTGATGAATTTCTCCATCATGATGCGAAAATTCATCACCCCACCTGAAAGGGAGGTATGCCATTCCATGGACGAAAACGAATGGTCAAGCCGGGAGCCGGTTTGCTTTCTCCTGTTTGTATCCTCAACGTATCAGATCAACATGGCGATCGGTGATTTCCACCGGGTTTTCCAGACGTCCCGCCAAAGCATCTTCCGTGTGCATGAGTCCATTACCGAGCTTGCGTGGCGGGATCTTTTCGGCGAGGAACCACGTTTACACCTGGAACAGCAAATCCTCTATACGCTTGATCAGCAAAAGATGCTGCTTTCCATTACAAAAGTGAATGAGAAAGAATATGAGTTCGTGCTCAGCTTCACCAACCTGACCCGAATTTCCAGGGAGTTGATGGGGCGCGGGCAGCATACGCCTCCCCTGCCGCAAAACGAGCTTGTTTGGCATTCGGACAAAATGAAGCAGATTTTGTTCATCATCGAGCAGGTCACACAGGTCGATTCCACTGTGCTTCTCTTGGGCGAATCCGGCGTCGGAAAAAGCGCGATCGCCAAAGCGATTCATCAGCTAAGCTTGCGCAAGGATAAACCGTTTATCTCTGTCAACTGCGGTGCACTGCCGGAAAACCTAATTGAATCGGAGCTGTTCGGGTATGAATCAGGCAGCTTTACGGGTGGAAAAAAGGGCGGACAAGCCGGGCTGTTCGAGGCGGCTCACACCGGCACGATTTTTCTGGATGAGATCGCCGAGCTGCCGTACAGCGCCCAGTCCAAGCTGCTGGAGGTGCTGCAGGAAAACACCTTCCGCAGGGTCGGTGGCGTGAAAAAAATCGAGGTGGACGTTCGTGTCATCGCTGCCACGAACAAAGTGCTGCCTACCTTGATCCGGCAGCAACGGTTTCGCGAGGATTTGTTTTATCGTCTCAATGTGGTGCCGCTGGAAATCCCTCCACTGCGTGAGCGCAAAGAGGACATCCCGCTGCTTACCCACTATTTTTTGGACAAATTCAACCTCAAATACAAAAAATCACGCCGCATTTCGGCGCAATCGCTCGAGCGGTTTACGAAGCACAATTGGCCCGGCAACATCCGTGAACTAGAAAATCTGATCGAACGGATGGTTGTCACTGATGTGGAGCCGACCGGTACAGCCGAGGTGGAAAAGGAGCCTGCTCCTGAACCGCCAGGCTTGCACATCACGGGCATCATGCCGCTCAAGCAGGCAAAACGACAGCTGGAAAAGGAACTGGTCTGCCGTGCCTACCAGGAGCTTGGCAGCACGTATAAAGCGGCCCGGGTTCTTGGAGTGGACCAATCTACGATCGTGAAGAAGCTGAAGGAATATAATCTGGGACAAGAGGTAGACGAATGATGGAGATGAGCATGAAGGAGTTACGCGTAGCCATCGCCCAAATTAGGGGCGTCAAGGCCGATCTGGCCTATAACAAGAAGCGTGTGATGGAAATGATCGAGCAAGCCCATGAGTTGCAGGCAGACTATTTGTTGTTTCCCGAATTTTTTCTTACCGGCAATGAGCTGTCGATTGCCTCCGACCATACGGCAAGCTCCTCCATTCATGTCTCAACAAGCGCCATGCTGGCCGAAATCGGCGAGCAGTGCCGCCGATACCAGATTGGCGTCGTGATCGGCCTGGTGGAAGCAGAAGCTGATCAGCAATACAATGCGGCAGTCTTGATCGACAAGCAAGGGAAAACGGTCGGGACCTATCGCAAAATCCATCTGTTCGAATATGAACAAAGCCGTTTTTCCCATGGACGGGAGCTTCCGGTGTTTGACCTGCCGGAAGTTCGAATGGGGATCATGATCAGCCATGATATGGAATACCCAGAGGTTGCCCGGATCCTTGCGTTAAACGGGGCCCAGCTTCTCGTTGTGCTGTCATCGAGCACCGTGCTCGATACCGAACAGGATTCGCTTTACTTGCGCGGGCGTGCGATGGAAAACCATCTGTTTATCGCGTGTGCCAACAAGGTGGGTCTTGAGGACAACCAGCTGTTTGCCGGCGGCAGCAAATGGATTCATCCGAGCGGGGACATTTTGTATACGTGCAGCCATAATGAAGAACTGGCTGTCCATCAGCTTCAGCTGACCGATATCGAGCATACAAAAGGGGCGCTCGATTATTTGAAAAATCGGCGCCCTGATATTTACGAAAAGGAAGGTTACAAGCAGGTGTAGCCTGAACTATTCGATGTCAGCCCATTTGTAATCAACGAAGCCCTGACCGTCAACGATCACACCTTTGATGCTCGGCTTTTTCACCCATGAGTACGTTCCATAATAGATCGGTGCGATCGGCATATCTTCCATCAGCACCTGCTCGGCTTGGGCAAGCAGCTGCTTGCGCTTGACTGGATCTGCTTCTGTTGCTGATTTGTTCAATGCCTCTTTGTACTTCGGATTTTCCCAACGGGTGTCATTGTTGCCGCCGTCTTTATCCTTGAACAGGTCGAGGAACGTCAGCGGATCGTTGTAGTCAGCCAGCCAGCCCATGCGTGCGATGTTGAAGTTTCCTTGGTGCAAATCCTCGATATATACCTTCCATTCCTTGTTCGATAGGGTCACTTCGACGCCTAGCGTTTTTTTCCATTGGTCCTGAATTGATTCGGCGATCTTTTTGTGCGCTTCCGATGTGTTAAAGGTGAGCGAAATCGGCGGAAGCTTGGTGATGCCGAGCTCTTTCATGCCTTCGGCGAGCAGCTGCTTGGCTGTTTCGGCGTCATTGTCCTTGTAGAATCCGGGGTTGCCAACGGACATGGACGTCGGGATGAAGCCGAGCGCTGGCTCCTGGTTCGCTTGCGTCACGTTGTCGATGATCGCTTGGCGGTTGATCGCATACGTAAACGCTTTGCGGATTTTAACGTTATTGAATGGTGGCTTCTCGGTATTGAATTTGTACATATACGTATTGGCGATTGGCTGTGTCACCATGTTCCCCGACTGTTTCAGCGCCGGAATGGCATCGGTTGGCAACGAGCTGAGCGGTGCCCCGGCCCAATCCAGTTCTCCGTTGTCGAACATGGACAGCTCGGTATTTTCATCCTCGACCATCGTGAACTCGATCTTGTCGATTTTGACCGTGTCTTTATCCCAATAATTGTCGTTTTTGACCAAGGTCAGTTTGCTCTTGTGCTCCCACGTTTCCATCTTGAACGGACCGTTGCCGATGTGGGTTTTCGCCTCAGTCGCCCAATTCGGGTTGGCCTCGACCACTTTTTTGTTGACCGGATAATAGGTGTAGAAGGACGTCAGCTCAAGGAAGAACGGGGTTGGGTTCTCAAGCGTGACCTGAAGCGTTTTGTCATCGAGTGCCTTGACGCCTACATCATCCATCTTGGCTTCGCCTTTGTTGAATTTCTCCCCGTTTTGGATGAAATACAACTGATAAGCGTAGTTGGAGGCCGTTTTCGGGTCGAGCGCCCGTTTCCAGGCGAATTCAAAATCGTGGGCGGTAACCGGACTGCCGTCACTCCATTTTGCTTCGCGGATAGTGAATGTGTACGTTTTCAAATCAGGTGATACATCGATTTTTTCCGCTGCCGATTCGTGCGGCTTTCCATCGTCCCCTGTTCGGGTCAAGCCGTCGAAGGTGGCCCGGACCACAGCGCCTGATGTGCTGTCCTCTGCAAGACCAGGGTCTGCGGTTGGCGGCTCACTGTGCAGATTCAGATGAAGTACCTTCGGCTCGGATTTCTCCGGAGTCGCTGCCGGTGTTTGGGTCGGCGTGGTTGTCTGGTTAGACGACGGTGTCGTTTGTGCAGACTGATTGGACGGTCCGCAACCTGCCAGAGCAACGCCCAGGACAAGAAGCGAACTCATTGCTGCGAATACACTTTTTTTCATCGTATTGATGCCCCCTTTTCTATTTTGGGTCTATGCCCGAGTCTATTGTAGATCGTTTTGGGGAGTAGACGTATTATCCTCGTGTATACTTCTTGCGAGTTTATATGGATACGTTCGGATACATTTTCGAAAAATCCATGCCTTTGCGCTTCACAAAAAAAAACAGCGATTGCCTGTCTTACGAGGCTATCGCTGTTTTACCTGTATTCTTTTTAATCCCGATGCAACAACTGTTCTCCGGCGATCCCCGGCTTCGTCATCTCATACGGGTCCAAAATCAAATCAAGCTCTTCTTCTGTCAGGACGTTATGCTTCAGGCAAAGCTCGCGGATCGATTGGCCGGTCAGGATCGCTTCACGGGCGATGCGGCTGACCACTTCGTAGCCAAGGTGCGGATTCACTGCGGTGATCACGCCGACGCTCTTGTCCACGTATTCCTTCATGCGAGCTTCATTGGCTTCGATTCCGGCGAGGCAGTATTCAGTAAAGGCTTTAAAGCCATTGTTCATGATGCTGATCGATTGAATCAGGTTAAACACCAGCACCGGCTCCATGACGTTCAGCTCCATTTGTCCCGCTTCCGAAGCAAGGCTGATCGTATGGTCGTTGCCGATTACCTGGAACGCGACCTGGTTGATCATTTCCGGCATAACCGGATTGACTTTCCCCGGCATGATCGAGGAACCAGGCTGTCTTGCCGGCAGGTTGATCTCGCCAAGTCCAGCGCGCGGACCAGAGGCCATCAGACGCAGGTCGTTGGCAATTTTGGACATGTTAACCATGCAAATTTTCAGTGCGGACGATACTTCCGTATACGCATCCGTATTTTGGGTCGCATCCACAAGATGCTCGGCACGGGTCAACGGGTGTCCGCTGATTTCGGCAAGATTGGCTACAACGCGCTCGATGTACTGGACTTCAGCGTTCAGGCCTGTACCAACAGCCGTTGCCCCCATGTTCACCTCGTACATATGCTGACGCGATTGACTAATCCGTTTGATATCGCGGGAGACAACGCGACGATACGCTTCGAACTCTTGTCCCAAACGGATCGGCACTGCGTCCTGCAAATGGGTGCGGCCCATTTTGATGACCGAATCAAATTGCTTCGCTTTTTGCGAGAAGACGTCGTGCATATGCTCCATGGTTCCGAGCAGCACATCCAGCAGATCAAGCACAGCGATATGTATCGCGGTCGGGAACGCATCGTTTGTCGATTGCGACATATTCACGTGCGTATTCGGGCTCAGCTTCTGGTAGCTGCCCTTCTGCTCGCCAATCAGCTCAAGCGCACGGTTGGCAATCACTTCATTCGTATTCATATTAATCGAAGTACCTGCGCCGCCCTGAATCGGATCGACGATGAACTGCTCATGCCACTTGCCCTCGATAATTTCCTCGGCAGCCGACACAATTGCATCGCCCAATCGTGGCGTCAGCCGCTTCCCTGCCATATTGGCCAAAGCGGCCGCTTTTTTGACGATCGCCATCGCGCGAATCAGCGCCGGATGCAGTCTGTACCCTGTAATCGGAAAGTTCTCAATGGCACGTACTGTTTGAACGCCGTAATACGCATTCAGCGGAATATTCTTTTCTCCTAAAAAATCACTTTCTTGTCGAAATTTGTCTTCCATCTGCTAACCCTCCTGTCATACATAGGATAAGGAATATCCACCAAGAAGTAAACAAGCCCAGGCAAAAAACTATTTTTTTGCCAGTATTGACAGAACGGTGAACGAATCAGCGTTTTCCGTTGCATAGATAGCCCTTTCGGGTCATCTGTCTTTTTCCTGCCAAGGGATACAATAGATAGAAGAAGACTTATACTATTTTCTTGGGAGGTAACACACCATGTCGATCGTCTCGCTGTTGGACACAGTAGGCTTTCGGGCAGCGTGGAACCCGGAACTCCTGTTACTTATCGGGCTGGTCGCGGCCGCCTATTTCATCGCGATCGGACCGCAGCGCCAGTCATTCCCGGATTCGCAGCCCGTTTCCCTCGGGAAAAAAATAACGTTTGTCACAGGTCTGCTGCTCTTCTATCTCTGTTTGGGAAGTCCGCTGAACCTGCTCGGCCATTTTATGTTCAGCGCTCACATGCTGCAGCAATGCCTGCTCTATTTGGTCATGCCGCTTCTAATTCTGCTAGGCATGCCGGAATGGCTGCTGCTGGCCTTGATTTCCCCGAAGTGGATCAACCGGATCGTGCAATTTTTCAGCAAGCCAGTGCTGGCGGTGCTGCTGTTTAACATGCTGTTTTCGTTCTATCATGTTCCGTTTATTCTGGACGCAGCGAAGCAAAATGTGGCATTCCACAATCTTGCCCATCTGGCGCTTCTGACTGCTGCCTTTTTCATGTGGATTCCGGTAGTCTCGCCGATCAGAGAGCTGGATCATCTGAGCGACTTACGCAAGATCGGCTATTTGTTCGCCAATGGCGTGCTGATTACGCCAGCCTGTGCGCTGATTATTTTTGCCTCCGCGCCGCTTTATACAACCTTTACCGAAGGGCCGCAGCTTTTCTGTGCGCCGTTCTTTTCCGCTCCGCTGGACAAGAGCATGTTCGTCAATCCCCTCTCGCCCCTTGAAGATCAGCGGCTGGGCGGAATCATGATGAAGCTGACGCAGGAATTCACGTATGCATGTGTGCTCGCGTACATTTTTGCCCGCTGGATCAAAAAAGAGCGACAAATCGACCCGCTGGAGCCGCAGCCCCAGTAATACATGCTTGTACCGGATTGAGGTGACCTGATTGGATGAACGAGATAAAAAACCGGCGCGCAGCCGGAAAAAATGGATCAACACGCTCTTGATCGCCGCGATTGCAGGCTGCGTCCTTTACTGGATCGGCGGCAGCATCATCAGCCAGGCAAATGCGAAGCGCATTCCTGATGTGACACTCCACACGCTAGCGGGACAGCCCTATGCCCTGCAGCAATCAGCGGGCAAAATTCGCCTGCTCGAGCTGATCTACACTCGCTGTCCCGACATTTGCCCGACAACTACGGTAAAAATGGTCCAGCTGCAGCAAAAATTGAAGCAGGACGGGCTGTTTGGTGATCGGGTGGAATTCGTCACGGTAACGATCGACCCGCAAAACGATACGCCGGAAGCGATGCAAAAGTACGCTGAAAAGCTGGGGATTGACCAGAACGGCTGGCTGCTTGTGCGTGACAGCCCGGAGGCTACCAAAGCGTTTACCGATGCGCTTGGTTTTTATGTAAAACCATTGGATGATGGACTGATGTCCCACTCGACGATCACGTATCTGATCGGACCGGACAACCGGATCGAGGCCAAGTTCGGTATGGGCGACAGTATGGATACAGATCAGTTGTATGCACAAATTGTGAAGCTGAGCAAGGATGGGACATAATCATGAAAAGGTGGCTTCTCCTCCTCATAAGCGGACTGTTTCTCACCGCCTGCGGTACGAACAATACTCCCCCCGAGATGGCGGCACCCCTGGATGTCATGCTGCAAGTTCAGCCGCCCGCTCCAGCAGCGTCAGATCAGGTGACGTTTTCCGTTCTGGTCAAACAGGCGGACGAGCCTGTGAACGATGCCAATGAGGTGAAGTTCGAAATCTGGCCGTCTGGGCAAGATGAGCACGAGTTTCTCGACGCCACTCGCACAGCGGATGGGAGCTATACGGTTACGAAGCAATTTGTCGAACCAGGGACGTATTTTGTCATGTATCATGTGACGGCTCGTGATATTCACAGCATGGAAAAATTGCAGTTTGTTGTCGGGACTGGCAAATGATCGCCAGTCCTTATTGCGCGACGTTTCTGCCCCCGCTCACGGTTGATGAGGAACCGGCAGCGGGTTTTTTTCTCGTCTCGGGAGAAATAGTCCCAAAGAACCAACATTTTTGCGAACTTTCGCGATTATCGGTTCATTTCCCCTCTTCTCTCCTAGACAATGGGTGCCATTACGTGTAAATTTTGTATGAGATCATTGTCCAATCATCGGTTGTTATCCAACCGAACTACTATATGGAGGTCATTATCCCTATGCAAGGCCAAAATATTTTATTGGAAAGCGGCACAAACGAGATTGAAATTATTGAGTTCGGCATCGGTCCGAATCGCTTTGGCATCAACGTGATCAAGGTACGAGAAATTGTGAAGCCGATCGCAATCACCGAAGTGCCGAATTCCCATCCGTATTCGTTGGGTGTCATGCGTCTGCGCAACGAGGTGCTGCCTGTCATCAGCCTGCCCAAGGTACTTGGCACCCCTTCCGAGCGCCCGTTTGAAGATGGCATTTGCATCGTTTCGGAATTGAACAAAATGAAGGTTATTTTTTATACGGAATGGGTCTCCAAAATTCACCGCATCTCCTGGGAGCAAATTTCAAAACCGTCCAGCATTTTCGATCATAAAGACGGCTTGATCATCGGTGTCATCCAGCGTGACGATGACATCATCTTCCTGCTCGACTTCGAGAAAATTTTGGTCGATATCATGCCGGAAATGGGAATCCGCGTCGATGAAGTCAAGCGCATGCAGAAAAAAGGACAGCGCCGGGACAAAACGCTGGTTGTGGTTGAAGATTCCAGCATCCTGCGCAAGCTGCTGGAAGAGACGTTGAAGGAAGCTGGCTACCACTCCTTGCGTTTGTTTACAAACGGAAAAGAAGCCTGGGAATTCCTGGACGGTCTGTCAGCTGAAGAACGCCAAAAAATTGATCTGGTCATCACCGACATCGAGATGCCCCAGATGGACGGACTGCATTTGACGAAAAAAATCAAGGACAACTCCCGTTTGGCAACATTGCCTGTCATCATTTTCTCCTCCCTGATCTCCGATTCGCTGCGGCATAAAGGGGAGCAGGTCGGCGCGAATGCGCAAATCACCAAACCGGAAATCCATTCGCTGATTGAGACAGTGGACCAGTTTTTGAACGTTTCGCAATAAGAGTTGTTCATGCAATAGAACGCAGAAAGCGCATCAATGTGCTGCTGCGTTCTTTTTTTGTGTCGAAAATGCGGATAAGAAGCCAAGCTGCAAGAGGAAAAAGGAGAAAACGCGAGGGCCTTTGGGACACTACCCGAGCCGGAATGGAAAAAGCGGAACACGCCTTTGCGGCCAACGTGTCAATCACCCCTGAACCCGCATGTTTTGGCCGCATGTTCCGCTTTTGGAATGCAGGCGGCCAGTGAGACCCCCAGCAGGTGTCCCACCCGCCCGGAGCGTTTTCTCCTTTTTCCTCTCCACCACTGCAGCTTACCCAAACCCAATGCATACTTTTTCCAACTTAACTCATTCTACTACTATCCAACTATGGAACCGATCACCAACAAGGGAGCTTGTATATGAAGAAAATTGAGACGATCAGTGTCCTTCAGGCTTCCATGCTCATCATTACCTCCATCGGCATTCTGGATCATGTCATTGTCATTCCAATTTTGCTTGATACAGCCGGTCGGGATTCCTGGATTTCCGTGATTGCCGCCGGGCTGCTTTACCTGATCTGGGT
>JBLNEJ010000251.1:0-5120 GCA_050262535.1 Clostridia bacterium | reverse complement strand
CCTGCTGTTAGGTGGCTTAGGCTTTGCCGTTTATCACACTTCGTTAAATTACGGGGAACAGACGGTCAGTGCGGGGGTTGCCAGTCTTGTCGTCTCCACTGCTCCGATTTTTTCGGCCTTGCTGGCGCTGCTGTTTTACCGCGAACGGTTTGGGACACGGGGCTGGATCGGTAGTGTGATCGGCCTGGCGGGCGTGCTGCTCGTTTCTTTTGGGACCGATGCTGGCCTCACCTTGACATCCGGTGCCTGGCTCATTTTGCTGGCCGCATTGGCGGAAAGCTTTTATTTCGTGTTCCAAAAATCGTATTTGGAAAAGTACGGATTTCTTGCCTTTACTACGTACACGATCTGGGCGGGGACGTTGTGGATGCTGTTCTTTTTGCCGGGACTGGTCCAGGAAATGATTGCAGCTCCCGTTGAGGCTACGCTGAGCGTTCTATATCTCGGACTGTTTCCGACCGTACTGCCGTATTTCGCCTTGGCTTACATTACCTCTCGCGTCGGTGCTTCGGAGGCGACCAGCTCGCTGTATTTGACGCCGGTGCTTGCATTCGTAATCGCATGGTTTTGGCTGGGCGAGGTTCCCACTGTTTTGGCAATCGTTGGCGGGGGAGTAACGCTTGCTGGCGTTTTGCTTGCCAACAGCAGCAGCACAGCCACTGAAAAAGCACAGGAGTCCGGTATTTAGTACGGAAATAAAAAAGGATAGAAGCCATGCGGTCATCGCATCGTTCTATCCTTTTGCTACGGATTGCTGCTTATTCTCCTAAATCCACGTTGTGGTACACCTGCTGCACATCATCCAAATCTTCCAGGGCATCGATCAATTTTTCGAATTGCGCCTGTGCATCTTCCGGAAGGGCAATTTCGTTTTGGGCCAGCATCGTCAACTCCGCTACGGTAAATTCCGTGATGCCGGCAGTTTTGAACGCTTCCTGAACAGCATGGAATTGGTCTGGCTCCGCATAGACGATGACCGATCCTTCCTCGTCAATGATATCACGTACATCGACGTCCGCTTCCATCAAAATCTCAAGCGCTTCATCCGCTGTTTTTCCTTCCACACCGATGACCGCTGTTGCATCAAACATATAAGCGACAGAACCGCTTACGCCCATGTTACCGCCGTTTTTGTTAAACGCTGCGCGCACCTCTGGCGCCGTACGGTTCACATTGTTCGTCAGTGCATCGACAATGATCATCGAGCCGTTTGGTCCGAAGCCTTCGTAACGAAGCTCGTCGTAGCTTTCTTCGGAGCCACCCTTAGCTTTTTCAATGGCACGGTCAATAATCGCTCTCGGGACACTATATGTTTTTGCACGCTCAAGAACAACCTTCAGGGCACGATTGGACTCCGGATCAGGTTCTCCCTGTTTAGCCGCTACATAAATCTCTTTCCCGAACTTCGCGTAAATCCGGCTCGTGTTTGCGTCTTTCGAAGCCTTTTTTTCCTTGATATTGTTCCACTTACGACCCATAATTTCCACTCTCTTTCAACTGAACAGAATGATTTCATTGATTCGCACGCATCCAAACTGGCTATCGTGAGTTTATACCATTTTGACCGCGCAGACAAACGCCGTACACAGCTGAACAACCATTTTTGAGCACATAATATTATACCGTAATTCTGGCTTCTATACTATACTTCTCTCTCAAAAATTGCGTCTGTAAAAAAAGGATTCTTTTCCTAGGGAAAAAGTCAGAATGGCCCCTCTTTCGGATGGTAGACCGTCGTCCGGTTTCTCCCCTCCATTTTCGAGAGGTATAACGCTTGGTCCGCATAAGTGATGATCTCAACAGGAGAGGTGGCGTGAGACGGAAACGTGGAGATGCCCAAGGAGATCGTAATCGCATGCCCGGTGGGATTATCCAGCGCTTCAATCGTTTTGCGCAAGCGCTCCGCAATATGATACGCAAGCTGTGTATGCTTGTCCCGAATCAGAATGCAAAATTCTTCCCCGCCATAACGAAAGATCAGGTCTTCTTCCCGACATTGCTCTAGCATCGTTTTGGCCACCAGTTGAATAACCTCATCTCCTGCGACATGACCATACTCGTCATTAACCACCTTGAAGTGGTCAATATCCAAAAAAATAAGCGAGAAAGCCACCTGGTCATGAACCCACTCTTCCAGGATGTGGTCAAAGGTTCGGCGATTCGCAAGCCTCGTCAACCCATCTGTCTCCACCTCAGCTTGCAGCTGCGTCAGTCGCTGCTTCACCCTCCTGAGCGCGAGCCTGGTGCTTTTGTACAGTTTTTCGACTTCATAAATCCTTGAGCGAATGTGCGGAAGTTCCTGCCGTTCTCCCTCTTTTTTCACCGCTTCATCGGAAAACTTGGCCAGCTTGTACAAAGGATTGCTGATGTAGCGGGACACAAGCCACACAATGACAAAAATGATGAGCAAAAACGGAAAAGTGGTAATGAGCATATTGTTCAGCAGCTTCTGCAAGGAATGATCGATCACCGCCGTCGGTGTTTGGGAGATGATGCCCCAGCCGCTCGTTTTTTCGTACGCATAACCGGCAAAAAATTCGATCCCCCGACTGTTGACAAGCTGTTCATACCCGTTGTGACCGGCAATCGCCTTGTTGATGGCAGGATTTATGGTGACCGTCTCGCCCAGCCGTTTGCTGTCCGGGTGGAAAATAATCGTACCCGCCTTGTCCACCACATAGACATAGGAGCCATCACCGTAAAAATGCTCCTTCAAGATTCGGCTCAGCACATTGTTTTCTTCCAGATAAATGCTGCCGCCCACAAATCCTTGGTATTTCCCCTGGCTATCGAAGATGGGGGAGGAAATTAACACGATCAGCCTGTTCGTTATCGCGCGGTACGGCTCGGAAATCAATGGCTTTTTGCGTAACATCGCCTCCTGGGCAGCATGTGAGGTTACTTTCTTCCCTTTCACGTACCCAATGGAAGACGGACTGGCATTCCGGATGAAACCGTTGGCATCTACGATGAAAATGGAATTAAAGAATCGCTTGTTTGCCATTAACCAGTGCGTCAAATCAGTGTCCGATAAACGATGGCGAGCTTCATGCAGTGCGATCGCTCCCATCGTGTTCTGCATGGAGAGCAGGATTTCTGCGGTGTTGCTTGCAAGCTTTTTGGCGTAATTGAAATTGTTGCGCAGATAGTTTTCTGCAAGGGATGCCTTATTTACCTGAAATGCGGTATAGAGACTGCTTGCCCCTGTCATCAGGACAGCAAAGAGCACTAGTAAGCCCAAAATGAATTGAAGTGTGTAGGTTCGTTTCTTGCGCATGCCAAACCCCTCTTAGTTGTAAAGTGCTTCGTTGATCTTTACCCGTTGTATCGGGTAAATAATCTTCTTTTTGCAGATAATTATTCCCAATTGGGAATGTTCGCTTATTTGCAGCAAGGGTTTCTTCTATCATTTTGGGGATAAAAGGGAGGCCATGAGCAGCAAAAAACACGGAATTGCTCCCGTGCCTTGCGATTGCTGGATGAAGCTAGGGTTGAATTACTCCCTACCAAACCACACCCGAGATGACAAATTTGAAGGAAACAACGGATTCGCCTCCCGAAACCCAAGGTTCGCCCCTGGCATCGATGAGGAAATTCTCCCACGCAAATACGGCCGCCTGACGTATGCCCGGTAATCTTTTACTCCCACTATCTTGATGCCTTCAGCCAACAGACGCCTGTCACTGATCCGCCATGTATGGTTTCGTGAATTTTTCCGGCGAATTGCCGCAAAATGACGTTTGCCTGCGGAGTAGATTCTAAAGCCTTTGGCTTTGCAGTCTTGACAAAACTTTACGTCCTCCCCGATATTCCGATTGGCAAAGCGGACATGGCGAAATACATTTCGTCTTACAAACAGGGTAGCGCCCGGTACGACTGAAACAAACCGATGCTCACTTCGGTGAGAACGCAACAGGAGAACATTCGAGCCTTTCAAATACATGTAATAATCCCGTTTCCCAACAATATCGGCCCTGCTGAACATAATCGCCCGCAGGCTCCCCAGCACGTAAAGCGGCGCGTAATAATCATCATCGTCGAATTTTGCGATGAAATCGTATTTTGCTTTTTTGACGGCAAAATTCAAGCAAGCACCCAGTGTTTTTTTCTGCGGAAGCCGATAGACAACTACATTTTTATATCGTTTCGCCATTTTGCGATAACGCTCCAGATTCGCCCGGTCATGATTGACGATAATGATCAGCTCTTTTTTCGGCCACAGCTGTCTGGCGTAATTATGAAAGACGTTGGCCAAATATTCTGGCCGTTTCGTACACGTAATAATCGAAACCCCTGTCCGTTTTTTGCTGGCTCCCGATGCTCTTCCATTTTTCGTGTCCACTCTCGATGATCCCTCCACGGGAAAGCTTCGTTCTTTACTACAAGTATGTCTTGTCAAAAGAGCATGTCTCGGCATCTTTACCGTGGCAGGTATGGAAATTATTGATTCTATGGAAGTATCACCCTGACATAATGCTGTCAGGTTACGTCAGATATGATCTTCATAAATCCACTTGGAATCTTGGGAGGCGTATTATATGAAAGCAATTGAAACCATTTTGCTGTCTTTGAAGGAAAAAGCACTGGAAGCTACGAAAAAAGGAGATGCTCCGTTTTATCGTGATTATTTAAGCGACGACGCAATCGCGGTCGTCCCGTTTGGCGTATTCACCAAGGAGGACATCGTCAAACAGATGTCGGCAGGTCATTCCCGCTTTAAAAGCTCGCGAATAGAAGATACAAAAGCGATTGTCTTGACTCCGCAAAGCGGGATTGTGACGTACAAAGCAACGTTTGAACAAATAAACGATGGGATCACAACGACATCTTCCGTATTTGTTACCACCGTCTATGCCGAAATCAACGGTGTCTGGAAGGGCGTCTTTTACCAACAAACAGAATTGCAACGATAACAATCAACCGAGGTGACCGTGGATGAAGCTGGATCGACTGCTCGCGATTACGATGTCTTTATTAAATCAGAAAAGGATCACAGCAGCCGATTTGGCCGAACGCTTTGAGGTTTCGCTGCGCACCATTTATCGGGATATGGAAACGTTGAATCAGGCGGGAATTCCGATCGTTTCGTATCAAGGTACGGACGGCGGCTATGAAATCAT